>JBHADS010000473.1:0-4039 GCA_041855185.1 Lautropia sp.
ATCACGATCAAGCAGAGCGAACCCTGGGCAATCATGAGCTCGTACAACCGCCTCAATGGCGCCTACACCTCGGAGAACCCCTGGCTGCTGACCAAGGTGCTGCGCACCCAATGGCATTACGAGGGCGTGGTGATGACCGACTGGTTCGGCGGCACCGACGCCGTCGCCCAGATGAAGGCAGGCAACGAACTGCTGATGCCCGGCACCCGGGGCCAGCAGAAGGCACTGCGCCAGGCCATCCAGCAGGGTTCGCTCGACGAAGCCGTGCTCGATCGCAACATCCGCTACATCCTCGAACTGATCCTGAAGACCCGCACCTTCCGTGGTCTGCCCGTCACTGACCGTCCCGACCTGCAGGCCAACGCCCAGGTATCGCGTCAGGCAGCCACCGAAGGCATGGTGCTGCTGAAGAATCAGGGTGATGTGCTGCCGCTCGCCGCGCGGCGCAACCTCGCCCTCTTCGGCAACAGCGCCTACGAGGTGATGACTGGCGGCACCGGCAGCGGCGATGTCTACGAAGCCTATTCGGTGACACTGCCGCAGGGCTTGCAGCGCGCAGGCTATCGCACCGATGCGCGACTGACGACTGCCTACGCCGCCCACCTGAAGACCGAACGTGCACGCCAGCAGAAGAAGAGCGAGTTTCTGGCACCGGCAGCCCTCGGCGAGCTGAGGCCCAGCCCCGCCCAGATCGAGGCGGCGGTCGCCGCCAATGATGCCGCCGTGATCACCCTGGGCCGGGTCGCGGGAGAATTCGTCGACCGCAAACCCGGGGATTTCTACCTGACCGAAGCCGAGCAGCTGCTGCTGAAGGATGTCTCGGCCGCCTTCCGCAAGGCCGGCAAGCCCGTGATCGCCGTGCTGAACATCGGCGGCATCATCGATATC
The DNA here is from genome assembly GCA_041855185.1 of Lautropia sp. Lineage (GTDB taxonomy): Bacteria > Pseudomonadota > Gammaproteobacteria > Burkholderiales > Burkholderiaceae_E > Lautropia. Next base: position 889 of record JBHADS010000473.1, read on the forward strand.
GCCAGCTGGCGCGACCAGGTCGACGCAATCCTGGTGGCCTGGCAACCCGGTCAGGAAGCGGGCAACGCCATCGCCGACGTGCTCAGTGGCAAGGTGAACCCCTCGGGCAAGCTGGCCGACACTTTTGCCCTCAGACTGGAGGACTATCCGGCGGCAGCCAACTTCCCCGGCGTGCAGATCAAGGGGCCGGAACCCGAAGAAGCGCATGCGCTGGTGCCGAACGACCGTGAAGCGGAAGTCGAATACCAGGACGACATCTGGGTCGGCTATCGCCATTTCGGCTCGCGCAATGTCACGGTGGCCTATCCCTTCGGACACGGGCTGTCCTATACCCGCTTCGACTACGGCCAGCCACGGCTCGTGCAGGAAGGCGGCACGATGACGCTGTCGATCCCCCTGACGAACACTGGCCGGCGCGCCGGCAAGGAAGTGGTGCAACTCTATGTGTCGGCCCCGCAGGATGGGCTGCCCAGACCCGCCGCGGAACTGCGCGCCTTTGCCAAGACCCGCTTGCTGCAGCCGGGACAGTCGCAGACCCTGCGCCTGCGGGTGGAGCCACGGGAGCTGGCCTCCTTCGATCCGCGTGAGAATGCCTGGGTGCTGAGTCCCGGCCGCTACACCCTCCGTGTCGGCTCATCCTCGCAGGACATCCGCCAGCAGCTGCATCTCGATCAGGCAGAAGCCATGAAATTCGCCCCCTGACCATTCCGTCGCTGCATCCGGCCGCAACGGGCGCAGCCGCAGCGCCCGGCCGGCCTGCGCGGAACCTGCCCCCGGGGTGATACAGTACGGTGCCGACCGACCCCATTTCCTGTCCGCATCATGATCTATCTCGCCTCCCGCAGCCCCCGTCGTCTCGCCCTGTTGCAGCAGATCGGCATCGAAGCCCGGTTGCTGCTGGATGAGGACGAGGCGCGCGCCGAGGCGCTGGAGGTCGTCCGCCCCGGCGAATCGCCGACCCGCTACGTGGAGCGGGTGGCACTGGCCAAGGCCCAGGCAGCACGGGAACGGCTGGAGGCTGCCGGCCTGCCGCCGGCCCCGCTGCTGGCGGCCGACACCACGGTCGCCATCGGCGGCACCATTCTCGGCAAACCGGCCGACGAGGCCGATGCCGCCCGCATCCTGAGCCGGCTGTCGGGGCGCAGCCACCGGGTGCTGACCACCGTCGTCGTGATCTCGGCCAGCGGCAGGCGCTGCCTGTCGCGCACGCAGGTGTCCAGGGTGCAGTTCTGCCGGCTCAGCCCCGAGGACATCGCCTGGTACGTCGCCACCGGCGAAGCGCTGGGCAAGGCCGGCGCCTATGGCATCCAGGGCGCTGCCGCCCGCTTCGTGCGCCGGATCGAGGGCTCCTACACCGGCATCATGGGCCTGCCGCTGTTCGAGACCGCACTGCTGCTGCAAAAGGTGGGGCTGACCCCCCAGGCGCCAGCGCCCGGGCAGCCCTGAGCCCGGGCAGGCCAGCCCGGAGACCCCTCCAGCCCCCGCCCGAGGACGGCCGACCGCCTCCACCCCAGGACCGCCGCCCCGGGCGTATTCCGGCCGTAGCTGCCGCCCGCCAAGTCTGTCGCTTTGTTGTATGCTGTTGCGCGGCCGCGGCGCATGCGCGTCGGGCCTCCCATCCTGCCGGCAGAACGCCCATGAAAGAAATCGCCACCGAAGAAATCCTGGTCAACACCAGCTCCCCCGAAACACGGGTCGCACTGGTGCAACAGGGAGTCATCAAGGAGTTCTACATCGATCGGCAGGCCAGCCGTGGCCAGGTCGGCAACGTCTATTCCGGTATCGTCAACCGGGTGCTGCCCGGCATGCAGTCGGCCTTCATCGACATCGGACTGGAGCGCTCGGCCTTTCTGCATGTCACCGATCTGTGGCAGTGTCGCTCGCAGGATTCCGGCACCCATCTGCCGATCGAGAAGTACCTGTATCCCGGACAGTCGCTGCTGGTGCAGGTGATCAAGGACCCGATCGGCAGCAAGGGAGCACGGCTCACCACCCAGATCAGCATCGCCGGCAGAATGCTGGTCTATCTGCCGCATGACCCGCACATCGGCATCGCCCAGCGCATCACCGACGAAAGCGAACGCGCCCGGCTGCTGGAGCGGGTCCGTACACTGATGGAACTGGGCACCGAACCGGGCAAGCAGGAGACCGGCGGCTTCATCATCCGCACCGTTGCCGAAGGGGCCACCGACGACCTGCTGCTGGCCGACATCGCCTACCTGCGCCGGCGCTGGGCACAGATTCTCGACGCCTCGCGGGCCAACGCCAGCGGGCAGCCTGCCGCCAATCGGCGGCCGAAACAGCTCTATCACGAACTGGAACTGAGCCAGCGTGCGCTGCGTGATCTGGCCAGCCAGAGCACCCAGAACATCATCGTCGATGATCCGAACACGCTGGTCGAGATGCAGCAGTTCTGTCGCACCTACATGCCCAGCTTGGAGCAGAAGCTACGGCTGCACAGCGGCTCGCGCTCGCTCTTCGATCTCTATCAGGTCGACGACGAAGTGGAAAAAGCACTCGCCCGACGGGTGCCACTGAAATCAGGCGGCTATCTGATCTTCGACCAGACCGAGGCACTGACCACCATCGACGTGAACACCGGCGGCTACATCAGCGGTCGCAATTTCGACGACACGGTGTTCCGCACCAATCTGGAAGCAGCCCAGACCCTGGCCCGGCAGCTGCAGCTGCGCAATCTGGGTGGCATCATCATCGTCGACTTCATCGACATGCACAGCGCCGAGCACCGCGAGGCCGTGCTTCAGGCGCTGCGCAACGCACTGGCCAACGACCGCACCAAGACCACCGTCAACGGTTTCACCTCACTGGGGCTGGTCGAAATGACGCGCAAGCGCACCCGCGATTCGCTGGAGCGGATGCTGTGCGAACCCTGCAACGCCTGCCAGGGCAAGGGCACGATCAAGACCGCACGCACCATGTGCTACGAGATCATGCGCGAAATCGCCCGCGAAGCCCGCCAGTTCAACCCGAAAGAATTCCGGATCATGGCCTCGCAGCAGGTCATCGATCTGCTGCTGGACGAAGAAAGCCCGCACCTGGCGATCCTGGTCGAGACCATCGGCAAACCGATCACCCTGCACGTCGATCCCCGCTACGTGCAGGAGGAATACGACATCATTCTGGCCTGATG
>JBHADS010000474.1:0-5477 GCA_041855185.1 Lautropia sp.
GCCGGCGCCGGCAGACGGGTGATGTCCACCCCGTCCAGCACGATCTGCCCCCGCCGCAGCCGCACCAGTCCGGCCAGCACCCGAAGCAGCAGCGACTTGCCCGAGCCCGCGGCCCCGAACACCGTGCAGATACTGCCTTCGTCCAGCATCAGCTCGATATCGTGCAGCCCCTGCATCTGATGCCCGCGCCGCCAGCCCGGAAACCAGGAACGTCCGCCTGCGTCCAGCGAAGAAACCCGCAAAAATGCCATCGGCCCTTCCCCTCAGCGCAGTGCAAAGATGGTGGTGTCGTCGACCGGCACCTCGTCCAGCCCCACCACCTCGTCCTCGGCAACTGCCGCACGCCGGCTGGCACGCTCCAGCGCCCGTTCGGGCTGCTGCACCAGAGAACCCGCGCCATCGAACAGATACAGCGCGCCGGGATCGACATACAGGGTCATCGTCTCGCCCGGCGAGGGCCGCAGCACCGAAGGCACGGCCACCGTCAGCGGTCCGACCCTGCCCCGGCATTCCAGCCGCGTCCCCAGACTGCTGCACGAAACCCGCTCGACCCGCACCGGCAGCATCACGTCCCCCATGCCCCCCTGCAGCCGCAGATCCTCGGGCCGGATACCGACCAGCACACTGGAATCCTCCACCGACAGCGGCGCAATCAGGGGCACCGACGGTCCCTGATCGATGACGATCGTATGGTTGTGCAAAGCCGCTCGCAGCAGGTTGATCGGGGGATCGCCGAAGACCCGGGCCACATTCAGCGACAGCGGCCGCATCAGCACATCGATGGCGCGCGCCTCCTGCTGCTGCAGACGCCCCTGGGCCATGACCGCCGTCGGCCCCCCGAAGGCCAGCGCCACCGAGGCGCTCCGGCTCGCCACCACGGTGGCAATGCCGTACTGCCAGGCAGCCGCGCAGATGGCCGGCAGATCTTTCAGAAAGAGCGCAGCCTCGGCATCCGACAGGCCCCCCAGCGGATCATCGAGCAGCAGCAGCGCCGGCTGGGCCGCCATCGCCCGGGCCAGCACCAGACGGCGCTTGCCCTGCTGCGACAGGTTGTCGGGCATCAGATCGAGACAATGTCCCAGGCCCACATCATGGGCCAGCATGATCACCCGCTCCTCGACCCGCTGCGCATGGCGCAGACGCAAGGGTACGGCGATGTTGCCCCAGACCTCGAAGTCCGGGTAGTTGGTACTGTCGGGCGCGACCAGTGCGACCTGCGAAGAGCGCTCCCCATTGAGCACGACCTCACGTCCGTGGATGTGCATCCGGCCGGCATGTGGACGCAACCGCCCGGCCAGAGCCTTGAACAGCACCGACTTGCCGGCGCCCGCCGGTCCGACGATGACCAGCGGATCGCCGACGGGCACCTCCAGCGACAGCGCCCGCAGTACATCCCGTCCACCATCTCTCAGGCAGACACGATCACAGCTGATCGTCATGATCGGGGGGTTCCAGGCATCAACACAGGGGGAGGCTCATGAAGGGGCTTAGGGTGTCGCCGCACATTACAGAGCAAAACGTGATCTTTGGCAACTTGTGCAACAAACCGAAACCAAAACTCCATCCTCCGCAGCACCGGGTTCATTTTCCTGGGCCTGCCCTGGCTGGCTGCAAGGCTCCCACCTGTCGGCAACGCCCGCAGCCTCCTGTCCCCTATCCACAGCCGCATGGCTCTGCACCCGGTCAGTTCCGTCTGGACGTGTCACATCAACATGGCCTATCGCGCGCAAGGCTCTGCGCGCGAACAGGCCGGCCATGCGGCACTATGTCCGCTCGAAACACGCTGAAACGCCGACAAGGCTCCCACGAAGCGGATTGCGCCTCTATCATCCCAAGAACGCATGCCCTTTTCGCCCCGCGCCGGACATGCGCCCCCGCTCCCCCTTCGGCGCACGGCCAGCAAGCAGCCCGACGCCCAGCGCCCCCTTTGCAGGAAACGAAAGTCCTATGCGTTGGCAGAACGAACGTGAAAGCACGAATGTCGAAGACCGTCGCGGCCAGAGCGGCGGCAGAGGCGGCGGCAGACTGCCGCTCGGTGGCGGCAGGCTCAGCCTGGGCACGCTGGCCGTCATCCTGATCGGCGGCTGGCTGCTCGGCATCAACCCGCTGACCCTGCTCGGCATGCTCGAAGGCGGCAGCCTCGGCCTCGACCCGCAGGCCGGCTACACCCAGTCCAGCCCGGCCCCCTCCAGTGCTCAGGCCGACCAGGACAGGAAATTCGTCTCGGTGGTGCTCGCCAGCACCGAGGATGTCTGGCAGGGCATCTTCCAACAGGCCGGTGCCCGCTACACGCCGCCCACCCTGACCCTGTTCAGCAACGCCACCCCCACGGCCTGCGGCACCGGGCAGGCCGGCGCCGGCCCCTTCTACTGCCCCGCCGACCGCAAGATCTATATCGATCTGTCCTTCTTCCGGGTGCTGCAGCAGAAGCTGGGGGCCAATGGCGACACCGCCGAAGCCTATGTGATCGCGCACGAAGTCGGCCACCACGTGCAGAACCTGAGCGGCACGCTGCAGAAGATGGAGCAGGCCCGCCGGCAGGTGAGCGAGGCCCAGTACAACGCGCTGTCGGTCCGGCTGGAGCTGCAGGCCGACTGCTATGCCGGCATCTGGGCGCACCACTCGCAGCAGGCGCGCAACTGGTTCGAGGCCGGCGACATCCAGGAAGCCATGAATGCCGCCGAAGCCGTCGGCGATGACAACATCCAGCGCCGCACCCAGGGCCACGTCAACCAGGAAAGCTTCACCCACGGCAGTTCGCAGCAGCGCCTGCACTGGTTCCAGGTCGGCCTGCAGAGCGGCTCGGTCGCACGCTGCGACACCTTCAGCAACACGAAGCCCTGAGCCCCGGCCCAGCAGCGTCACGACGCAGCGCACCACCGAGCGCAGCCTCCGCGAACCGGCTTCGCACCGGCACGGCCTGAGCAGTCCTCTGCTCTGCCGGAAACAGCAACGGCCGCCAGAAACGCGGCCGTCCGATCGGTCGCCTGTCCAGACAGGCGAGCCCGACACGAGGCCGGACCCGGCAGGCCCGGCCGAAGCCTCAGCCCTCTTTCACGGGCAGAATCGAGGTGAACTCGCCCGAAGCGATCTTCTGCTGCCAGAGCGCCGGGCCGGCGATGTGTGCGCTGGTGCCGCCGGCATCCACCGCCACCGTCACGGGCATGTCGACCACGTCGAACTCATAGATGGCTTCCATGCCCAGATCGGCAAAGCCCACCACCTTGGCGTGCTTGATGGCCTTGCTGACCAGATAGGCAGCACCACCCACCGCCATCAGATAGGCCGACTTGTGCTTCTTGATGCTCTCGATGGCAGCCGGGCCGCGCTCGGCCTTGCCGATCATCGCGATCAGCCCGGTTTTCTCCAGCATCATGTCTGTGAACTTGTCCATCCGCGTGGCTGTGGTCGGACCCGCCGGGCCGACGACCTCGTCCTTGACCGGGTCCACCGGACCGACGTAGTAGATCACCCGGTTGCTGAAGTCCACCGGCAGCGGCTCGCCCTTGGCCAGCATGTCCTGGATGCGCTTGTGCGCGGCATCCCGGCCGGTCAGCATCTTGCCGTTGAGCAGCAGCGTATCGCCGGGTTTCCAGCTGGCGACCTCTTCCTTGGTGAGCGTGTCCAGATCGACCCGCTTGCTCTTCTTGTAGTCGGGCGCCCAGTTCACATCGGGCCACAGATCCAGACTCGGCGGGTCCAGATAGACCGGCCCGGAGCCATCCATGACGAAATGCGCATGGCGCGTGGCCGCGCAGTTGGGAATCATCGCCACCGGCTTGCTGGCGGCGTGCGTCGGATACATCTTGATCTTCACGTCCAGCACGGTGGTCAGGCCGCCCAGCCCCTGGGCACCGATGCCCAGCGCATTGACCTTCTCGTACAGTTCCAGACGCAGTTCCTCAACCTGCGTCAACGTCTCGCGCCGGCTGGCCTTCTCCAGCAGCTGATACATGTCGAGGTCGTCCATCAGCGATTCCTTGGCCATCAGCACCGCCTTCTCGGCCGTGCCGCCGATGCCGATGCCCAGCATGCCCGGCGGACACCAGCCCGCCCCCATCGTGGGCACGGTCTTGAGCACCCAGTCCACCAGCGAGTCGCTCGGGTTGAGCATGACCATCTTGCTCTTGTTCTCGCTGCCGCCCCCCTTGGCTGCGACGGTGACTTCGAGCTTGTCCCCCGGCACCAGCTCGGTGAAGATCACGGCCGGCGTGTTGTCCTTGGTGTTCTTGCGGGCGAACTGCGGATCGGCAACGACCGATGCGCGCAGCGTGTTGTCCGGATGGTTGTACCCACGACGCACACCTTCGTTGATGGCCTCGTCGAGGCCGTTCGTACAGCCCTCGAAGCGCACGTCGAGACCGACCTTCAGGAACACGTTGACGATGCCGGTGTCCTGACAGATCGGGCGCTGACCGATGGCGCTCATCCGCGAGTTGGTCAGGATCTGCGCCATCGCATCCTTGGCGGCCGGGCTCTGCTCACGCTCGTAGGCACGGCCCAGATGGGCGATATAGTCGGCAGGATGGTAGTAGCTGATGTACTGCAGAGCGGCGGCGATGCTCTCGATGAGGTCTTCGCGCTTGATCGTGGTAGTCATCGTAGGATCTCGTGGGTAGCGTGGAACTGAAGGCGGCAGGCCAGGCGCGGCCAACGGAAGGGATGGCCTCCTGCGGCCTGCCTCGTCAGACAAGCCTCCGGATCAGGGAGACCCCTGAATTTTACCGGGCACAGCCCTGGCCGTGCCCGGATGTCGCAGCGTCCGGGTTCCCGGGATGCCAGGAACCCGGGCTGGGGGGTCAACCGCCCGCTGCCGTGTCGTCGTCGCCCGCCGTCGGCGGCGGCAGCACCGCACCGGCCTCATAGGTCTTGTCCGGCACCGACAGCTCGCGCCACCACCACCGGGCGGGGCCAGGAACACCCACGCAGCCGTCCAGCGAGCTGTTGACGTTCACCACGCTGACACGGACCGTTCCCCTCTGGCAGGGTCCCGTCGGCGCACTCGCCTGCTGGCAGGAGGCGGTGGAACACGGCTGCGGCGGTTCCTGCGCCAGCACCACCGAGCGCCCGGTCCAGTCATCCACCGTCCAGCCCGCCACCTTCATGTCCTTGTCATCGACACGCTTGTCGCCATTGGTGTCGATCACCGCCTTGGTCGCCATATTGCCGGACAGCGGGTCCACCAGCAGACTGAAAGCCGGCGTATTGACATCCTCCCGGCAAGGAAGACTTTCCTCGTCCACCAGCGGGCTCATCGTCTCGAACAGCGCCAGCCCCGCCATCAGCTGCGGCGGCACGATGCTGCGCTGCCCGCCGCCGCTGATCATCGTCTGATCGATGCGCCAGCCCCGTTCCTTGTTGTTCCAGTTCAACGGTGCGTTCCGTGCATCGTTGGCCGGCACCTCGGCATAGCGGCCCTGCATCTGCACCGAGCGCTTCTTGATCTGGTCCGCGGTGATCCGGGTTTCCTTGCCCCA
>JBHADS010000475.1:0-3901 GCA_041855185.1 Lautropia sp.
TGTCTCCTTCGACCTGCGCTCGAACAAGATGGAAATCCATCGCAACGAATCCGAACCCTGGCAGGTGACGCTGGTCGAAACCGGCCAGGACACGATGACCGGCGGCCGCATCAAGCGCGCCGCGCGTTATCTGAAGGGCGACACTTTCCTTTGCACCTACGGTGACGGCGTCAGCGATGTCGACATCACGGCATCCATCGCATTCCACAAGCAGCATGGTTGCGAAGCCACCGTGACGGCCGTTCAGCCGCCGGGACGCTTCGGTGCCTTCAGCCTGCCGGCCGAGCAGAGCCGGATCGAATCCTTCATGGAGAAACCGCAGGGCGATGGCGCCTGGATCAATGGCGGCTTCTTCGTGCTGAACCGCAGCGTGCTCGACCGCATCAAGGACGACAGCACGGTCTTCGAACAGGAGCCGATGCGTTCGCTGTCGGCCGATGGCCAGCTGCACGCCTGGCGCCACACCGGCTTCTGGCAGCCGATGGACACGCTGCGTGACAAGCACGTGCTGGAAGAGCTGTGGGCCTCCGGCAAAGCCCCCTGGAAACGCTGGTAAACCTCTGCACAGCGCGGCCCATGCCCTCCATGCCCAGCCGGAGCACCCGGATCAGCCTCCGGCTCGGATGAGGACACGGTGACGGTGGACGCCCCGTCTCTGACGGGGCTGCACAGTGAGCCAGGCGCCGGTGTCTGGCACGCAACAAGACCGCTTCTGAAAATCCGCTAGCGTCGCGCCTTCTCTCGCTGGCAGTCCTTTGCCTCGCATCCGATACGGCTCTCTGCCGCACATTTAAATGCAGCCCTTCGCCCCGTACACCGTGGTGTGGCGCAAATACGGCATCCCGATTTCCTGAATGGTCTCCTGCGGGCCGCAACCCTTGGCACGGTTTCAGGCGTCGGTAATACTGCCATGTAAACAATCTGTCCAAAATAGCGCGCACATGCTACAAGCCGTCACCTGTCCTGAGCGCCCCCAGCAAACAAAGCAGCAGCAGAACAACGGCTTAGCCTCGCTATCTCAAGAATGCCCGCCTCTACAAATTGGTCAACACGCCTGCATGGGCTTCACCCTTTTTACTTGGGCCAATCATAAAATCAAGTGAGATGCAGTATCCTGTTGCAGGACTCTCGCTTTTTACACTTCTGAACACCTATGACCGCCATCTTTTTTGATCGGAAGATTGACGACGACAGCCGCCGCGACCTGCTGTACCGGGGGGATCTCTTTGTCTATTCGGCCAACGAGCACTCGATGGCGTTGATCGAAGTGGCACGCAAGCTGATCAGGGAGGCATTCCCAGGCATGGACCCCTTGACCGCGCAGAATCATTATCCGGTCGAGCAGTACGCCGAGATTCTGTCCAAGCTGAAGCCGGCATTCATCCATCACCCCGACTGCAAGAAGATCATCCCCAAAATGCTGGCGCACATCGGCTGCGACCTCGACCAGTGGCACTTCGATGTGCCGCGGATGCGCTCGTCGACCAGCAATGACTATCTGACCACCGGCATCGCCTACGCCTTCCATGCGCACCGCGATACCTGGTATTCGGCGCCGATGTGTCAGATCAACTGGTGGATTCCGATTTTCGACATCGAGGCCGGCAACGCCATGGCCTTCCACCCCGAGTATTTCGAGCGCAGCGTTCCCAACAACTCGGAAACCTACAACTACCAGGACTGGAACGCGAACCAGCGTTTCAACGCCGCCCAGCACATCGGCAAGGACACCCGTCCGCAGCCCAAGCTGCAGGAAGAGATCAAGCTCGATCCGGAAATCGTCGTGGTCACGCCGCCGGGTGGCATGCTGCTGTTCGCTGCCTCCCACCTGCACTCCTCGGTGCCCAACCAGACCGGCAAAACCCGCTTCTCGATCGACTTCCGCTGTGTGCACAAGGGCGATCTGATCGCTCAGCGTGGCGCCCCCAATGTGGACAGCCGCTGCACGGGCTCGCCGATCAATGATTATCTGCAGGGCAGCACGCTCGAGCACCTGCCCGACGACCTGCAGCAGATCTATCTGAAGAACTCGCCGATTCCGGCCCCCACCTTCAAGCCCTGAACGACGCCTGCGCGCTGGCCTGGAACCGACCCCATGCACGGACGCGCTTGGGGCATCTTCTGCACAGAGCTGCCGCATCGGGCTTCCATAGCTGACTGTCCGCACAAGGCGCTGGGCCTGAAGCCCCCGCTCAGGCCCACGCTTCAGCGGCTTGAACCGTGCAGGTTCTGCTGGGTCAATACACCAGCCTGACGGCCTCGCCCAGACGCGCCGTTTCTCAAGACCCGTAACCCCCTGGTACGGCTCAATGCACGGGTAAGGTTCGATGCACGAGCACGGCTCGACCCACGCACCGGACTCATGGGCAAAAAAAAGCGGCCCGCAGGGGGCCGCCGGTCCATGCCCTCCCCCTGCATTTTCACCGCAGGGGGAGACCGGGCATCAATCAATTGTAGCGCCGGTAGACGACCTTGGTCGGCTCGCCGATCAGCAGTCCATCGGTGGAGCGGGCATCCAGCGCCTGGCGATAGACACGCGCAGCGCGGCTGAACGCCTCGATGGTGTAATCGATGTCCGAATCATCGTGCGAGTAGCTGACGATGAAGTTCGGCGCCAGCACGCCCCAACGGATCAGCTCCTGCATGAACAGGGTCCGGAACGGCTGCGACGGGCGCAGATCGTGATCCAGCGTCGAATACAGCAGGTTGCAGGGACGCCCAGCCACAGACAGATGCTGGCTGATGCCCAGATCCTGCGTGACCTGCTGAATACCGGTACGCAGACGCTCGCCGACGCGATACAGGTGTTCGACCACCGGCTCATCACGGTAGATCCGCATGGTTTCGATGGCGGCTGCCATCGCCGGGCATTCGGCACCGTGCGTGGTCGACAGCAGGAACACACGCTCCTTGTCATGGCGCAGACCACCCAGTTCCATCACTTCACGTCGACCGGTGAGCGCCGACAGCGAGAAGCCATTGGCCATCGCCTTGCCGAAGCAGGACATGTCGGGCGAAACGCCATACAGGGACTGTGCACCGCCCCGATGGAAACGGAAGCCGCTGATGGTCTCGTCCAGCGTCACCAGCGCACCATTGCGGTGTGCAAGATCGATCACACGCTGCAGGAAGCCTTCAGCGGGCTCCTGGCCACGGGCGGGCTCGAGCAGCACCATCGCAATGCGGTCCGGGTACTGCTGGAACAGCGCCTCGAGGCTGCCGAGATCGTTGTAATTGAACTTGACCGTCAGCGAGACCTCGACCTTCGAGACACCACCGTCCATCGGCGTCGTGCCGATGAACCAGTCGTTGTACGAGAAGAAGGGGCTGTCGCTGCAGATCGCAACCAAGTCACGGCCGGTATAGGCGCGAGCCAGCTTCAGCGCGGCCGTCAGGATGGTCGAGCCATCCTTGGCAAACTTGACCATCTCTGCGCTGGGCACCAGCGACTGCAGCATCTGCGCACATTCCAGCTCGATCGGAGCCGGCCGGTTGAAGTTGTTGCCCAGCAGCATCTGACGGTAGGCGGCCTCGATGACGGGAGCGTATGCATGGCCCAGCGTGACGGCTCGCAAGCCCATGCCATATTCAACAAACTCATTGCCGTCCGGATCCCAGACATGACAGCCCTTGCCACGCACGATGAAGCCCGGAGAACGCTCCGGGAACTGATCATCGCCCTTGGCATAGGTATGTGCGCCACCTGGGATCGTGTTGTGAACCACGTGCCGCAATGCATTGGACTGGTCGAAGTTGGTACGCTCGACCATCACGGAAGAAGCCGGTGTCAGGGACGCTTTCATCGTGAACCACCAATTCGTATTGCAGGAAGAAGAAAGTATTGTGCCGGGCGCTGTCAGCCATACCACGAAAGCGCACAAAGTGATGTCATCTTACAACA
>JBHADS010000476.1:0-5331 GCA_041855185.1 Lautropia sp.
CCCCGCTACTGTAAGAGCGGCCGTCATTCCCCGGAAATAACGCCTTGTTCAGTCTACATGCGTTTTTCTTATATGCCGATGTGCTGTTCAGCGCCTTGCCGGTGGGTGCAGGTTTTTCTGCCCGATTCTTCGGGCTTCAGACGGAACCCCGCCAGCGATTTGCCAGAAAATCGATCAGGCTGCGCACCTTGGCGCTGAGCCAGGCACGCTCCAGATAGGCGGCATAGAGCGTCAGGTACTTGGGTTCGGCCACCGTCGGCAGCGCCACCAGCCGGCCGGCAGCCAGATCATCGGCCGTGATCCACGCGGGCAGATGGGCCAGACCCATGTCGGCCAGCGCCAGCTGATGCAGCATCAGCGCGTTGTTGCTCTCGGCGACCGCCGGCGCATCGAGGTTCATCTCGACATAGTCGGGCAGCAGCGCACGGTGCGTCCGCAGCTCGGCGGCCGAGTGGGGCACGCCATGCCGCTGCAGATAGCCGGGGCTGGCCACCCAGTCGAAGCGGACCCGGGTCAGCGGACGCACGATCAGATTGGGTTCCGGCCGGGCCGTGACGCGCAGCGCCAGATCGATGCCGTGCGCCACCAGATCGGTGTGGCGGCTGTCCAGGTGCAGCGACAGCCGCACCTGTGGATGGGCGGCGCAATATTCGGCCAGCAGCGCCCCAAAGTGCGGGGTTGCGCACCAGACCGGCGCCGTCAGCTTCAGCAGCCCCTGCGGCTGCGCCGTGCCGGCACGCGCCTGCTCCTCGGCCTCCTCCAGCGTGCTCAGTGCCAGTTGGCAGTGCTGAAGGTAGGCACTGCCGGCCTCGGTCAGACTCAGCGTCCGGCTGCTGCGGTTCAGCAGCCGCGCCTGCACATGGGCCTCCAGGTGCCGGACATGCTTGCTCGCCATCGCGGTCGACATGCCCAGGCGTTCGGCGGCCCGGGTGAAGCTGCCCAGGCCGACGACCTGGCAGAACACTTTCATGCTCTGCAGTGTATCCACGCGAAGCGTCCTCCGATCGTTTCCTTGTAGTAAATGATAGATCAACGAAATCGATATTGGTTTCCTAAAGGTGAATGAATAGACTGTGCTCATCCATTCCTCTCCCTGTTTGAAAACACACATCATGAATATCAGGACTTCCCAGACCGGCAACGCGCTGCAATCCTATGCGCTGGCGCTGCTGCGCGTCGTCGCCGGCTACACCTTCCTGCTGCACGGCACGGCCAAGTTGTTCGCGATGCCCCATGTGGCGATGTTCGATGGCCTGCAGCTTTTTTCGTTGATGGGCTTGGCCGGCGTGCTCGAAGTGGCGGGTGGTGCGCTGCTGGTGCTGGGGCTGTTCACCCGCCCGGTCGCTTTCCTGCTGTCGGGTCAGATGGCGGTGGCCTACTTCATGGCCCACGCCTCGAAAGGCAGCGCGCTGCTGCCCTTGATGAACGGTGGCGAGCCGGCCGTGCTGTTCTGTTTCATCTTCCTGTTCCTGGCCGCTGCCGGTGGTGGCGCCTGGGCGCTGGACGGCAGGCTCGGTCGCGCACGGGGCTGATGCCTCGACCTGTTCCCGGGGGCTGTCGATGGCGGCATCCTTGCGCCGGAAGGCAAGTCCCCGGTCTCGTGGCGGGCCGAACAGTGGTCGGCCGACGGGGCAGGCTTGCATGACGCACCCCACGTCCGTCTGATTCACGGAGTCTTTGCATGAACACGATCGCTCGCATGCCTGCATTGTTCATCGGCCACGGATCGCCGATGCTGGCGGTTCAGCCGAACCCTTATACCCCGCGCTGGCGCGAGGTGGCGCTGGCGATGCCGCGTCCCCGTGCCGTGCTCTGCATCTCGGCCCACTGGGAGACGGTGGACAGCGCCGTGACGGCGGCAGCCGAACCGGAAACCATCCACGATTTCTATGGCTTTCCGCAGGCGCTCTACCAACTGCACTATCCGGCACCGGGCGCGCCGGACCTGGCCGAGCAGGTTCGGCAGATCCGGCGGCAGCATGGCTCGGACGCCGTGCGCCTGCGGCTGGATGCGGAGCGTGGGCTGGACCACGGCTGTTGGGCCGTGATGCACCATATGTATCCGGAGGCCGATGTGCCGGTGCTGCAGCTGAGCCTGCCCCGACAGTTCGACGCCAGCGAGCAGATCGAACTGGCCCGGCAGCTGAGGCCGCTGCGCGAGGAAGGGGTGCTGATCCTGGGCAGCGGCAACCTGGTCCACAACCTGCGGCTGATCGACTGGCGCCGGATGGAGGAGCCGAACTTCGGCTTCGAGTGGGCCCATGCCGCTCAGGAGCGCCTGCTTGGCCTGATCCGGGACCGGAATCTGGCGGCGCTGGCCGACTACCCGTCGCTGGGCGAGGCGGTACGGCTGGCGATCCCGACCCCCGAGCATTTCCTGCCGTTGCTGTGGGTGCTGGCGCTGCAGGACGAGGACGAGCGGCTGCGCATCTTCAACACCGATTTCGTCGGCGGCTCGCTGGACATGAGCTGCGTGCAGGTCGGCGGCTGAAGCGCGCAGGGGGCAGGGGGACGGACAAGGCGCCGGGGCGTTTCTTTCTCCGTCCTGTTCGAGACCTGTCCCCAACCTCTCCCGTCCCCCGGATCAGCGATCAAGGGGCTGCACCCGGGACGATGATCGGGATTGGAACAGGCTGTCCATATGCGCGCATCGCATAAGCGAATGCCGCGTTACAGGCAGGTTGGTGCAGGGCGCTCCGTAGAATAGCGGCTGATGACCGCTGCGGCGTCCTGAAGCCCCGGAGCGTGTCAGGCCGGATCGTCCCCGCGGCACTGCTGCCCGGGGGCGATGCCGGCGTACCTACACGACGGCTTCGGCCATTGCGCATGGACTGGTCCTATATTCAAGAAATCGTGCCGCGCTTCGGGCAGGCGGCACTCATGACGCTGAAGCTGTCGGCCTGGGGCATCGGCCTGTCCCTGCTGCTGGGCATGGTGGTAGCGCTCGTCACCAGCTACCGCGTTCGCTTCCTCTACGGTCTGGCCCGGGCCTACATCGAGCTGTCGCGCAACACCCCGCTGCTGATCCAGCTCTTCTTTCTGTACTACGGCCTGCCCAAGATCGGCATCCGCTGGGATGGCTTCACTTGCGGCGTGATAGCACTGACCTTCCTGGGAGGCAGCTATATCGCCGAGGCGCTGCGCGCCGGCCTGCAGGCCGTGCCGCGCGGGCAGATCGAGTCGGCGCGGGCGATCGGGCTGTCGCCGGTGCAGGTGTTCCGCTACGTGGTGGCACCGCAGGCTTTTGCCATCGCCTGGCCGGCGCTGACGGCCAATGCGCTGTTCCTGGTCAAGGAGACCTCGGTGATCAATGCCGTCTCGGTGGCCGAACTGATGTTCGTCACCAAGGACATCATCGGCACCGAATACATGACGAACGAAGCGCTGTTCATGCTGCTCGTCAGCTATCTGGTGCTGCTCCTGCCGCTGTCGTGGCTGGCGGCGCTGAGCGAGAAACGTCTGCGTCGGGGGGCCTATGGAAGCGCTTGAAACCCTGCTGAGCGGCCAGAACCTGCCCCGTCTGCTGCAGGGGCTGTGGCTGACGGTCGAGATCTCGCTGCTGTCGGTGGCGGTCTCGGCCGTGCTGGGCACCGGCCTCGGGATGCTGATGCGCGTGCGTCAGCCGCTGGTCCGCTTCGGTTGCCGCTTCTATCTCGAAACCATCCGGATCGTGCCGATCCTGGTCTGGCTGTTCGTGCTGTACTTCGGGCTGCCGGTCTGGACGGATCTGCACGTCGATGCCTTCTGGGTCTGCATCGTGGTGTTCTCGCTGTGGGGCACGGCCGAGATGGGCGATCTGGTGCGCGGCGCACTGTCCTCGCTCGATCCGCATCAGCGCGCCTCGGCGCTGGCGCTGGGGCTCTCCCGCTGGCAGGTGTTCCGCTTCATCGAAGGCCCGCAGGCGCTGCGCCGTGTGCTGCCGGGCGCCATCAACCTGTTCACCCGGATGGTGAAGACCACCTCGCTGGCGGCGCTGATCAGCGTGATGGAAGTGGTCAAGATCGGTCAGCAGATCATCGAGCGCGCGCAGATGATCGAGCCGAAGGTGCCGAGCGCCTCCTTCTGGATCTATGGTCTGATCTTCATCCTGTACTTCCTGGTCTGCTACCCGCTGTCGTGGTATGCGGCCCGCCTCGAAAAACGATGGGAGAGCTGACGTGTCCCTGCTCGATATCCGCAAGCTGCACAAACGCTATGGCGACACCGTGGCGCTCAAGCAGATCGATCTGAGCCTGCACAAAGGCGAAGTGCTCGTCATCCTCGGCCCCTCGGGCTGCGGCAAGAGCACGCTGCTGCGCTGCATCAACGGCCTGGAAGCGATCCAGGGCGGCAGCATCAGCATGGATGGCGTCGGCGTATTCGGCCAGGACGTGCGCTGGGAGCAGGTGCGCCAGAAAGTCGGCATGGTCTTTCAGAGCTACGAGCTGTTCGCTCACATGAACGTGATCGACAACATCCTGCTCGGACCGATGAAAGTGCAGAGCCGCTCGCGTGCGGAGGCCGAGGCGCAGGCCGACCGGCTGCTGGAGCGGGTGGGGCTGCTGGCGCGCAAACATGCGTGGCCGCGCGAACTCTCGGGTGGCCAGAAACAGCGGATCGCCATCGTGCGCGCCCTCTGCATGAACCCCGAGGTGATCCTGCTCGACGAGATCACCGCCGCCCTCGACCCCGAAATGGTGCGTGAAGTGCTCGACGTGGTGCAGGAACTGGCGGCCGAAGGCATGAGCATGATCATCGTCACGCACGAAATGGGCTTCGCCGAGCGCGTCGCCGACCGGATCATCTTCATGGACCGCGGCGAGATCATCGAGGAGAACGATCCACACAGCTTCTTCGCCCACCCCGAAACCGACAGGGCGCGGGTGTTCCTGAAGGGACTGGATTACTGATGCGACCGGACTGTTGACGCGGCCTGCAGCGTCTGGATGATGGTGTGCAGATGGTGCGCAGAGCAGGGGGCGTGAACCATCGGTCGCCACAGATGATTAGTTTTCGAAACAACAGGTGGCAAATCGCACTGAGACGTACTGGACAGACAAGCGAATCCCTGGATCTTCAACCTGGAGTCATGAACATGAAACTCAAACTCAAAACCCTGCTGGCCAGCGCGCTGCTGGGCACCGCCTTCATCACCACCGGCGCCGTCGCTGCCGACGACAGCGTGGCCCGCATCATGGCCCAGGACAGCATCCGCATCGGCGTCTTCAGCGACAAACCGCCCTTCGGCTACATCGACAGCAACGGCAAGAACCAGGGCTTCGACGTGGAAATCGCCCGTGAACTGGCCAAGGATCTGCTGGGCAGCCCCGACAAGGTCGAGTTCGTGCTGAC
>JBHADS010000477.1:0-5625 GCA_041855185.1 Lautropia sp.
GGCAGACATTTCCGGCATGGCGCCGGGTGAACTGCGGCGGGTCGAGTGGCGTGGCAACCCTGTCTGGCTGATCCGTCGGACGCCGGCCATGCTCGAATCGCTGAAGCAGACCGAATCGCAGGTGCTGGACCCGAACTCCGAACAGTATTACCAGCTCGAAACGCCGGAATACGCCAAGAACCAGCATCGGTCGATCAAGCCCGAGTACCTGGTCGTGGTGGGGATCTGTTCACACCTGGGCTGCTCGCCCAGCGAAAAGTTCAGCCCGGGTGCGCAGCCTTCGCTGCCCGACAACTGGGCCGGCGGCTTCCTGTGTCCGTGCCACGGTTCCACTTTCGATATGGCGGGTCGGGTCTTCAAGAACAAACCGGCCAACGCGAATCTCGACGTTCCTCCTCATATGTATCTGTCGGACACCAAGCTGGTGATCGGTGCCGACGAAACCACGGGCTGATCGGCAGGGCCGATCGGTCGGCAGGACGTTTGCATGTGGCAGTGCCCTGGGAGACGGGGCGTTGCCACCCAGGAATCCGAATCGAAATCAGCAGGATAGGTCATGGCAGCAGAAAAAAAGGTGGACACGACGGGTCTGCTCGGGTGGATCGACCACCGCTTTCCCGCGTCAGTGCTCTGGAAACGTGACGTAGCCGAGTACTACGCACCGAAGAACTTCAATTGGTGGTACATCTTTGGCTCACTGGCGATGTTGGTGCTGGTGATCCAGATCGTCACCGGCATCTTTCTGGTGATGCATTACAAGCCGGACGCCGAGAAGGCGTTCGCCTCGGTCGAGTACATCATGCGCGATGTGCCCTGGGGCTGGCTGGTGCGCTACATGCACTCCACCGGAGCTTCGGCCTTCTTCATCGTGGTCTATCTCCACATGTTCCGGGGTCTGCTCTACGGCTCGTATCGCAAGCCGCGCGAGCTGGTCTGGATCTTCGGCTGCCTGATCTTCCTGACGCTGATGGGCGAGGCCTTCTTCGGCTATCTGCTGCCCTGGGGTCAGATGTCGTACTGGGGCGCCCAGGTGATCGTCAACCTGTTCTCCGCCATCCCGCTGATCGGTCCCGACCTGTCGATCTGGATTCGGGGCGACTATGTGGTGGGTGACGCGACGCTGAACCGCTTCTTCTCCTTCCACGTCATCGCCATTCCGCTGGTGCTGCTGGGTCTGGTGGCTGCGCACATCATCGCGCTGCACGAGGTGGGTTCCAACAACCCGGACGGCATCGAGATCAAGGAGAAGAAGGGCGCCGATGGCAACCCGCTCGACGGCATCCCCTTCCATCCGTACTACACCGTGCACGATCTGTACGGCGTCTCGATCTTCCTGTTCCTGTTCTCGGCCGTGATCTTCTTCGCGCCCGAGATGGGGGGCTACTTCCTCGAGTACAACAACTTCATCCCCGCCGATCCGATGAAGACCCCGCCGCACATCGCGCCGGTCTGGTACTTCACGCCCTTCTACTCGATCCTGCGGGCGACCACCGAGGAATTCCTGATCTACGGCATGCTGCCCTTCCTGCTGGTGCTGCTCGTCTGCATCCTGAAGTCGGCACGCTATCCGCTGGCCAAGCTGATCGGGCTGGTCGCCATCGTGGCGATGTGCGTCGGCTTCTTCATCTTCGACGCCAAGTTCTGGGGCGTGGTTGCGATGGGCGCCTCGACGCTGATCTTCTTTGCCTTGCCCTGGATCGACCAGAGCCCGGTCAAGTCGATCCGCTACCGGCCGCAGTGGCACAAGGCTTTCTACGCCGTGTTCGTGGTGATCTTCCTGGTGCTGGGTTACTACGGCGTGCAGCCGCCGTCGCCGATGGCCGAGCGTCTGTCGCAGGTCTGCACCCTGTTGTACTTCGGTTTCTTCCTGTTCATGCCCTGGTGGAGCAAGGCCGGCACCTTCAAGCAGCCGCCCGAGCGTGTGAACTTCAAGGCCCATTGAGAACCTAGGCAGCGAGAACAGCATGAATATTTCAGTTACTCTTCGTCGCAGCTTCGGTGCCGTGGCAACCGCCATCGCCTGTGCGGTTTCGGCGCCTGCCCTGGCTGCTGGTGCGGCCCTGAATCTCGACACCTTCCCGGTCGAGAAGATGAGCGATCTGCCGGCGCTGCAGGATGGGGCCCGGACCTTCGTCAACTACTGTCTGAACTGTCACAGCGCCTCGTCCTTCCGCTTCAATCGGCTGAAGGACATCGGCCTGACCGATGAGCAGATCTCGGGCAGCCTGTTGTTCACCGGCGGCCGGGTCGGCGACACGATGAGCGTGGCCATGCGCCCGGCCGATGCCAAGGAATGGTTCGGCGCTGCGCCGCCCGATCTCTCGGTCATCTCGCGCGCCCGTGCCTCGCATGATGGTTCCGGGGCCGACTGGCTCTACACCTATTTCCGCAGCTACTACCGGGACGCTTCCCGTCCCACCGGCTGGAACAACGTGATCTTCCCGAACGTCGGGATGCCGCACATCCTGTCGCAGTGGCAAGGCAACCGGGGCGCGGTGCAGGAAACGATTGCGCCGGTGACGGATGAGGCCAGCGGCAAGGTCACGGGCTGGACCAAGACCGTCGTCACCTACGACGAGCATGGCAACCCGTCCGAGAAGGTCGAGCAGCTCAGTGGTGACAATCACCACGAAAGCACCTCCTTCACGCTGGGTCAGCCGACGGGCGGCACGATGACCCCGGCCGAGTACGACGACCGGGTGGCCAATCTGGTGGCCTTCCTCAACTACATGGGTGATCCCACGGCGTCGACCCGCAGCAGTCTGGGGTACTGGGTGCTGGGCTTCCTGGCGCTCTTGATCCTGTCGGCCCGCTGGCTGAACCGTGAATACTGGAAGTATGTCAAATAAGCGGGCATTTACTGCGCGCCCGTGATATCTTGCTGACCAGCCCCGTCTGTCGAGCTGTTGCATGCTTCAACAGCGGGGTTTGGTCCGTTTCCAAGGCCGGGCCTCTGTCCGGCCTGAGTTTTTTGTGTAGCCCGTCCTGGGCACCGTACCGTGGATGATCCAGGGTACGCTGACCTGGATTCACTCGGCCCTGCCGGCCGTCGATCTCGGAGCCCCGCTTCCTGCCCGCGTATCTGCACGTTGGGTCAGGTGCCGCTCCCGATGACGGTCGGGCAGGGCGTGTGCAATCCGGGCCGGGGCATCAGGCGGCTTTGGTAGCTTTTTTGATGAACCGCTCAGGGTTCATCTCGTGTCTTCAGGAGACTACGCCGATGATGGTTCTCTATTCCGGAACGACTTGCCCGTTCAGCCAGCGTTGTCGTTTCGTGCTGTTCGAAAAAGGCATGGATTTCGAGATCCGGGACGTGGACCTGTACAACAAGCCCGAAGACATCTCGATCATGAATCCCTATGGTCAGGTGCCTGTGCTGGTGGAACGGGATCTGATCCTGTACGAATCGAACATCATCAACGAGTACATCGACGAGCGTTTTCCGCATCCGCAGCTGATGCCGGCCGATCCGGTGATGCGCGCCCGTACCCGTCTGTTCCTGTTCAACTTCGAGCGGGAACTGTTCGTGCATGTGCAGACGCTCGAGCGTCGGGATCATGACAAGGAAACGGCCAAGACGATGGACCGTGCACGGGCCCAGATCCGTGAGCGCCTGACGCAGCTGACGCCGATCTTCGTCAAGAACCGCTTCATGCTGGGTGAGGAGTTCTCGATGCTGGATGTGGCGATGGCCCCCTTGCTCTGGCGCCTGGACCACTACTCGATCGACATGCCGAAGACGGCGGCCCCGCTGATGAAGTATGCCGAGCGGATCTTCTCGCGTCCGGCCTACATCGAGGCGCTGACCCCGTCCGAAAAAGTGATGCGTCGCTGAGCATCCCGTCCTTTCTCTTGTCCCGCGGAGTCCCTGCTCATGGCCGAAACCTCCACCAAACCCTACATGATCCGTGCGATCTACGAATGGTGCTGCGACAACGGCTACACGCCCTATCTGGCAGTCCGGGTGGATGGCAGGACACGGGTGCCGGTACAGCATGTGCGCAATGGCGAGATCGTGCTGAACATCTCGCCGCTGGCCACCCATGCGGCGCAGCTTGGCAACGAGCTGATCGAGTTCCAGGCGCGCTTCAACGGCGTGCCCGAGCACATCTCGGTGCCGGTCGGCAATGTGCTGGCCATCTACGCCCGTGAAACCGGCTCGGGCATGGCCTTCAGTCCCGAGATCGACGAGGACGATGACGAGGAGGACGCCGCTGACGAGGCGGCGGCGCAGCAGGACGATCTGCCAGCCGCGCCGCCCTCCGGTGGTGGCGAGGTGTTGGCTTTCAGCCGGGCGCCGGCCCGCAAGCCGGCGCTGCGCGCGGCCGAGCCCGCCCCGTCGCCGTCACCTTCGTCCGCCGACGCCGGCAAGGGGGCTGGGGCTTCCGCCTCGGGAGCTGGCTCCGACGCAACAGCGCCCGCCGCCCAGGGGGGGCAGGGCGCCGCTGGGCCGAAGGCCGGTGCCAAGTCCTCGAAGGGTGGCCAGAATGCCGCAGGCAAATCCGGTCCGGACGAGCCGCCTCCGCCGGCGGGGGGCGGCAGACCCCGCCTGGTCCGGATCAAATAGATGATCCCGGCAGTTTTGATCCCGGCAATTTTGATTCCAGCAAGTTTTTCGGCCTTTTCTGAGGCTCACCCCAGGGAACTCCCGAACGAGCCCCGCGACGGGTTGATTGCCTGCTAGAATCGCTGCCGCGCAAACGCCATTGTTTCAGCGCCGCTTTAGCTCAGTTGGTAGAGCAACCGCCTTGTAAGCGGTAGGTCGTCAGTTCGAATCCGACAAGCGGCACCAATTTCTGTCCTGGCCGATGGCTGGCGATCCCACGCTGCGGGCTCTCGCCACGGAGACCCATGCCGGCCAGCACATCGCATCGGTTGAAACCGGCACTGTGCAGTTGGCCGATGATTGATGGCGGGGTGATGCACGCTCGGGCGAATGGCCGGGGTGTCTGCCCCGACAGCGCAGCAGGATGTCACGGTGCCGTGTCTGGCCGTTGGTTCATCGGGTCACCATGAACAACAACGCTATCGAACCGGACCCATGAGCGCATCCGAACCCCTTTCCGAACACGCCCGCGCCGGGCTGCGTCGTGCCCTGAAGGCACGTCATCTGTCGATGATCGCCATTGGCGGCTCGATCGGCACCGGCCTGTTCGTCGCCTCCGGCGCCACCATCTCGCAGGCCGGCCCCGGCGGGGCGCTGCTGGCCTATGCGCTGGTCGGCGCGATGGTCTACTTCCTGATGACCAGTCTGGGCGAGCTGGCAGCCTACATGCCGGTTTCCGGCTCCTTCGCCACCTATGGCAGTCGCTACGTCGATCCGGGTTTCGGCTTCGCGCTGGGCTGGAACTACTGGTACAACTGGGCGATCACGATCGCGGTGGACCTGGTGGCGGCACAGCTCGTGATGAGCTATTGGTTTCCGGATGTGCCGGGCGTGCTCTGGAGCGCGCTCTTTCTGGCGCTGATGTTCAGCCTGAACGTGATCTCGGTGAAAGGCTTCGGCGAGGCCGAATACTGGTTTGCCGCCATCAAGGTGGCGACGGTGATCATCTTCATCATCGTCGGGATCATGATGATCTTCGGCATTCTGCATGGCACCGAGCGCGCCATGACCTTCTCCGA
>JBHADS010000478.1:0-3296 GCA_041855185.1 Lautropia sp.
CCCCCTGCCACGAGGATCCGCTATGTCGTTCGATGCTTCCGCCATGCCCGATGCCAACGGTTATTTCGGCCCCTACGGAGGTCAACTGGTTCCGCCGCCCCTGAAGCAAGCGATGGACGACATCGCGGCCGCCTATGCGGAGATCCGGCAGCGGCAGGATTTCCAGGATGAGCTGGCGGCGCTGTTTGCCGATTATGTGGGGCGCCCCAGCCCGATCTTTCATGCCCGTCGGCTGTCGGAGAAACTGGGCGGCGCGCAGATCCATCTGAAACGTGAGGATCTGAACCATACCGGCGCGCACAAGATCAATCACTGCCTGGGCGAAGCGCTGCTGGCCAAGTTCATGGGCAAGAAGAAGGTGATTGCCGAGACCGGGGCCGGCCAGCACGGTGTGGCACTGGCCACGGCCTGCGCACTGGTCGGCATTCCCTGCGAGATCCATATGGGTCAGGTGGATATCGAGAAGGAACACCCGAACGTGACCAAGATGCGCATCCTTGGCTGCAAGCTGGTGCCGGTGACGCGGGGCGCGGCCACGCTGAAGGAGGCGGTGGACAATGCTTTCGAGGAATATCTGACCAATCCCACCGATTTTCTGTATGCGATCGGCTCGGTGGTCGGCCCGCATCCCTTCCCGGCGATGGTGCGGGATTTTCAGGCGATCATCGGCCGCGAGGCCCGCGCACAGTTTCTGAGCAAGCACGGCCGTCTGCCGCAGCATGTGGCGGCCTGCGTCGGCGGCGGCTCGAACGCGATCGGCATGTTCAGCGCCTTCCTCGATGATGCGGAGGTGCATCTGGTCGGGGTGGAACCGGCCGGCGAGGGGCTGGACAAGCCGGGCCGCCATGCCGCGACGCTGACCAAGGGCAAGCCGGGCGCGATCCACGGCATGAGCTGCTATGTGCTGGAGAAATCCGAGGGCGTGCCCGATGCCGTGCACAGCATTGCCTCCGGCCTGGATTATCCGGGGGTTGGGCCGCAGCACAGCTATCTGAAGGACGCCGGCCGCGTGGACTACACCACCGCCAGCGATCAGGAAGTGCTGGATGCCTTCATGACGCTGTCCCGGGTGGAGGGCATCATTCCTGCGCTGGAGAGCGCCCACGCGGTGGCCTGGGCGATGCGCACGGCGCCGACGCTGGGCAAGGATCAGCACATCCTGGTGAACCTGTCGGGCCGGGGTGACAAGGACGCCGATTACGTGGCGGAGAAGCTGGGGCTCTGATCGGCCCGGCGGGGGCCGTCCAGCGAGGGCACCGAGGCCAGCAGGCGACGGGTGTAGTCGTGCTGCGGATCATCGAGCACCTGGGTGGCCTCGCCCTGCTCCAGCATCCGACCCCGCTGCATGACGCCCACGTCGTCGCACATGAAGCGGATGACGGCGAGGTTGTGGCTGATCAGCAGATAGGTCAGCCCGAATTCGTCCTGCAGGTCGCGCATCAGGTTGAGCACCTGGGCCTGCACCGAGACATCCAGCGCCGAGGTCGGCTCATCGCAGATGATGAACTCGGGCCGGCTGATCAGGGCACGGGCGATGGCGATGCGCTGACGCTGGCCGCCCGAGAACTGGTGCGGGTACTTGCGGCCGTCGTCCGGCGACATCCGTACCCGGCGCAGCATGTCGGCGACCCGCGCCTCGATGTCCTGGGCGTCGGCGGCCAGGCCCAGCACGCGCAGGGGCTCGGCGATCAGCCGATCGACCCGCCAGCGCGGGTTCAGGCTGGCGTAGGGGTCCTGGAAGATCATCTGGCAGCGGCGCAGCAGCGCCCGGCGCTCGGCGGCCGTGACGGCCGCAGCGCCCTCACCCCAGCGCGGTGTGCCATCGAAGACCACCCGCCCCTGGCTGGGCGGCAGCAGACCGGCCAACATGCGGGCGACGGTGGATTTGCCCGAGCCGGATTCGCCGACCAGCCCGAAGGTATGCCCCCGCCGGATCTGGAAGCTGACATCATCGACCGCCTTCAGCACGCGGCGCGGCTGGCGGGAGAGCAGCCTGATCAGCCAGGGCGAGGAGAGATCGAACTGTCGTGACAGATGCGCGACTTCCAGCAGCGGGGCTGCATCGGCCGCTGCCGTCGACAGGCGATCGACCACCTCGGCCGGACCGGCGGCACCTGCTGCCTGCGTCTCGCTGAGACCACGGGCGTGCGCACTGCTCGCCCCCGTGCCGGCAGCGCTGCCCGGATCTCGGGTGGCGACAGGCGCAACACCCGGGCTTGCGGACAGGGCGTCCGGCACCGGCAGCCGATGCTGGCGATGGGCCACCGAGGGGATCGAGGCCATCAGCGCCTGGGTATAGGGATCGTGCGGATGGTCGAGCACCTGCCGGACCGGCCCGGTTTCGAGCACCCGTCCCTTGTTCATCACCATCACCCGGTCGGCCGTCTCGGCAATGACGCCCATGTCGTGGGTGATCAGCATCGCCGAGAGCTGGCGCTGCCGGCACAGCCGACGCAGCAGCTGAATGATCTGGGCCTGCACCGACACATCGAGCGCGGTGGTGGGCTCGTCGGCGATCAGCAGCCGGGGCTCGGCACAGAGCGCCAGCGCGATCGCCACCCGCTGCCGCAGACCGCCGGACAACTGGTGCGGGTATTGATCGAAGCGCCAGCGCGCCAGCGGTACCTCGACCTCTTCGAGCAGGTCCAGCGCCCGCTCGCGCGCCTGGGGGACGCTGAGCGGCAGGTGGGTACGGATGGTTTCGACCAGATGCCGGCCGACGGTGTAGACCGGGTTCAGGCTGGTCAGCGGGTCCTGAAAGACCATCGCGATCTGCCGCCCCCGGATGGCCCGCATCGCTTCACCGCGCAGACCCTCGATGCGCCGGCCGTTCAGTTCGATCGAGCCGCCCGAGATCCGGCCCGGCGGGTCGATCAGCCCCATGACCGCCTGGCCCGTCATCGACTTGCCGGCACCGGACTCGCCGACCACGCCGAGGATCTCGCCAGCGCCGAGCTGGAAAGAGACCTGATGCAGCACCTGCATGGTGCCACGATAGGTATCGAAGCTGACATCGAGATCACGCACGGAGAGCAGCGGCGGCTCCGCGACGGCGGGCAGCGGCTCGCCCACCGGCGCATCAGTGCGGTGCAGATCGGAAACGGGCATGGAATCGCGCAGACTCATGACAGTCGGGGATTGAGAGCGTCACGCAGCCAGTCGCCGACCAGATTGACCGACAGCGCCAGCACCAGCAGCATCAGCGAGGGAAAGAGCAGAATCCACCACTCCCCCGAGAACAGGAAGCCCTGACCGATCCGGATCAGGGTACCCAGCGACGGTTGCGTGGGCGGCAG
>JBHADS010000479.1:0-3029 GCA_041855185.1 Lautropia sp.
CGGCACCCCGGCGCGGTCCAGCGGCTGCACCATCTCGATCAGTGCGCCATAGAGCGAGGGATCGCCGGTCTGCAGACGGATCACCACCCGATGCTGCGCCGCCCGCTCGATCAGCCAGGCACAGATCTCCTCGAGGGTCATACCCTTGCTGTCGGCGATCTCGCAGTCTTTCGGTGCCCAACGGGTTGCCGCCTCACTGACCAGTGAGCCGGCAAACAGAATGGCGCCTGCCTGCGCAATCAGATCGCGCCCCTTGACGGTGATCAGGTCCGGATCGCCCGGCCCGGCGCCGACGAACCAGACGGTGCCGAAAGCGCGCGCCGGCGCAGACGTTGCGGCCTGCGGTGGTGATGTAGGTGTACTTTGGTTCATCGGATCATCAAGCCCCCGAAACTGAGCGGGGATCTCCCCCGGAAAACAATGGTCGCTGCGCGGCCGCCGGTCGTTCATCCTTGAGCATCATCGGCAAACCGGCCGCCATCAGGCAGACGCGATGGCTGCGTGCCGCCACCTGCTGATTCAGCCAGCCCAGTGCATCGACATAGGCACGCACCTCGCGGCCCATCGGCACCACGCCCAGGCCGATCTCGTTGCTGACGATCACCAGCGGCCCCCGGCTGCCTTCGACGGCGCGCAGAAATGCCTGCGCCGCAGCGCTGTCGCAGAAGCCCTCGATCGCCTCGTACTGGTTGGCCAGCCACAGCGTCAGACAATCGATCACCAGCAGACGGTCCGGGGCGGCATGACGCTCGATCGCTTCGGCCAGCGCCAGCGGTTCTTCCAGCGTCTGCATGCCCGGCAGCCGCTCGGCCCGATCGGCACGGTGTCTGGCGATCCGCGCCCGCATCTCGTCGTCGTGCGCGCTGGCCGTGGCAATGAACAGGGCGCGCCGCTGCCCGCTGCGCCCGGCAGCCAGTGGGCTTGCGGACGCGCAGACCGCCTCCATCCGCGCCGAAAGCGGTGCGTGCAGAGGAGGATGTGCGGGCGAGACGGGAAGCGGTGGCGGCGACGCCGACACGAGACCCAGCCACTGCTGCGCCAGCCACTCGGCCCGGCGCGACTTGCCACTGCGCTGGCCGCCGAGGATCAGCTCGACGCCCTGGCTGGCCCCGCCCTGCGCATCCACCGCGCGCTGCCCGATGGCCGCTCCGCTCATCGCCCCGCCTCGCATCGCGTCGCCTCCTCACCGGCAGCTGTCTCGGCATCCCCCGTCGCGGCAGGCCGGAACAGATCCGCCACGGCCTCCGGTGCACTGGCGAACCAGGCATGGAAATAGCTGGCATGCAGCCGCCGATGCCGATAGACCGCCTCGCCCTTGTCGGGCGCGACCGCCTCGTTCGGGCGGCTGCTGCGCGCCACCGCATCGAGCGGTGTCTCGATGCGCGAATAATGGAACGTATGGCCGCGCAGCACCTGCGGGCAGACGCCCTCCTCCGATCCGTCCACCCGGGCAGAATCGGTATCCTGTCCGTCGACCGGCGCCTGCGCCGGCGGCCACGACAACTGCTGCATTCCCAGGCCGGCCAGCCTGTTCTGAAAGCGCACCCGGCCCGGCAGCACGCCCCACATCGGCCAGCTGCCTTCCTCGTAATCCAGCTGCTCGAACAGCGGCAACATGCCGCCGCACTCGGCCCAGACCGGCTTGCCCGCCTCGACATGGGCAGCGATCTGCACGCCCAGCGCCCGGTTTGCGCTCAGCGCCCCGGCGTGCAGCTCCGGATACCCGCCGGGCAGCCACAGCGCCTCGCAGGCCGGCAGCGACTCCCCCGCCAGCGGCGAGAAGAAGCATAGCCGCGCACCCAGCGCCTGCAGTGTGTCGAGGTTGGCCGGGTAAATGAAGGAAAACGCCGCATCGCGGGCCACCGCGATCGTCTGGCCGGCCAGCGGGAGGGCGCATGCCACGCCGCCCGCCACCCGCGCCTCGGCCCTGCGCCCGATGTCGCTCTCCGGCGCGGAGTCCCGCACCGGGCCGATACCGGCTGCGCGTGCCGACACCGACGCCGACGGCGCAGGCACGGGCGCCTGAAAGGCTGTCATCCAGGCGCTCAGGCGCGCCTCATCCAGATGCCCCAGCACCGTATCGGCCAGCGCATCGGCAGCGGCATCCAGCCGTGCCATCGCATCGGGCAGCTCACTGCCCGCAATCAGACCCAAATGGCGGGAGGGCAGCCCGAAGCGCTCATCCCGAAAGACGGCGCCGAGCCAGCCGTTGCCGGGGCGATCGGCCCCCTCCACCCCCGCATCCACGATCCCGCTCCGATCTGTCCCGCTCCCTTCCATCGCGGCAGCGCCCTCCGCTGCGCACAGCCCCGGCGAACGCCAGGCGGGCAGCAAGGACGACTCCAGCATCTGCGCATGGCGTGGGCTCGCCACCCGGTTGGCCAGCGCCCCGGCCCAGCGCAGCCCAGGCATCCAGCTTTGCAGGCCGTGGGCCAGCGCCCCGAAAGTGCCCGCCATCTTGCCGGCATCGATCACCGTCATCACCGGCAGATCCAGCCGGCGGGCCAGCTCGGCCGCCGACGGCGCGCCGTCATAGAGCCCCATCACCCCTTCGACGATGATCAGATCGGCCTCGGCCGCGGCCTCGTACAGACGCCGACGGATGTCGGCCTCGCCCGTCATCCACAGATCGATGTTGTGCACCGGCGCGCCGCTGGCCAGCGCATGCCAGGCCGGGTCCAGAAAATCCGGCCCGTACTTGAAGACCCGCACCCGCTTGCCCTGCCGCGTCAGCAGGCGTGCGAAGGCCGCTACCACCGTCGTCTTGCCATGCCCGGAGGCCGGGGCGCTGACGAGCACCGCCGGTGCACGTCGGCAGGGCGACGGCGGCGCGTGAGCGCCGGCAGCCGGGCCAGCATCAGCACGGGCACCCGCCCCTGCATCAGCGCAGGCACTCGGACCGGCATCGACAGGCAAGGCTGCGCCCGGATCAGTCGCGGCAGAACACGTTCGGGAAGACATCGGACATCCAGAAAAGCGGCCCAGGCCGGCATCCCCGCCGACGGTGAGCAAGAATGATGCGCGCAGAC
>JBHADS010000480.1:0-4461 GCA_041855185.1 Lautropia sp.
GCATCATCCAGATCGTCGAGCACCACCACGTCCTCGTGCCAGGGATCGCTGCATCCGGCCGCGACCAGCAGCAGCGCCGCGCCCCCACCCTGCAACAGCCGGCGGCGCGCACCAGCAGCGCCCCGCGACGAGAGCCCGGCCTGCACGGCCCCGCCCGACACCCGGCTCACCGGTTTCAGCTTTTCATCCATGCCACCTTCTCCTGAGTCTCCTGTTCCTGGTCGCTACCCAACGTCAGCCGCCACGCCAGGGTTGACGACGCCCGCTGCTCCGCCCGGGCGCCCTTGCAGCGCGCGATGCGCACCGGCTGCCAATGCACTTCAACAATGCGGCCCAACGCCCTGAATGCAAGGGCGATGCCTGCCATGCCCCGAGCCCCTCCGTGCAGACCGTGCCAGCCCTGCAAGCAGCACCTCAGCCGGCCGCCCACGCGGCAACCATAACCCGATCGGCGCCCACAGCGCATCGAATCTCACCCAAAGCGGCAGCTTTTTGTAGACTGTGGGCATGATCGAACCCGTCTCCGCCCTCTCCACCCTGCCCGGCGAGCTGCATCTGCGCGCCCAGAAACTGCGTCAGCCGATGCGCTGGCTGCTTGGTTTCGTCGCAGTTCTGGCCGCACTCGTCCGCGACGTGGTCCTTGGCCAGGTGCTGCTGCGCGCCACCAGTCTCGTCTACACCACCCTGCTGTCGATCGTGCCGATGCTGGCACTGACCTTCTCGCTGTCGAAATCCTTCGGCGTCCACGGCCAGGTCGAGCCCGCCCTGCAGCGCTTCCTGGAGCCGCTCGGCGCCCGGGGCCAGGAAATCAGCGATCAGATCATCGGCTTCATCAACAACATGCAGGTCGGCGTGCTCGGCTCCATCGGCCTGCTGATGCTGTTCTTCACCGCGATCTCCACCATCCTGAAGATCGAGAGCGCCATCAACATCATCTGGCACGTCCGCCAGCTGCGTCCGATCTCCTACCGGATCACCGGCTACCTCAGCATCATGCTGGTCGGCCCGATCGTGGTGTTCTCCGTGCTGGGCCTCAACGCCGCGGCCGCCTCCTCCCGCTTCGTCCAGCAACTGATGGCGATCGAGCCCTTCGGCGGGCTGTTCATCCTGGCGGGCAAGCTGCTGCCCTATGTGCTGATCATCATCCTCTTTCTGCTGGTCTACCTGTACATGCCCAACGTCCGGGTCAAGATCATCCCGGCGCTGGTCAGCGCGCTGGTGGCCGGCATCGCCTGGCAGAGCGCCGGCTGGGGCTTCGCCCGCTTCGTCGCCGGCTCCTCCCAGTATGACGCTATCTACTCCGGTTTCGCCATCATCATCCTGTTCATGATCTGGCTGTACGTCAGCTGGGTCGTGGTACTGCTGGGCGCCAGCGTCGGCTTCTACCTCCAGCACCCCGAGCATCTGGGCATCAGCTCCGAAAAAGCCCGCCTCAGCGACCAGAACCGCGAGCAGCTCGGTCTGGCGCTGATGCAGGCCATCGCCACCCGTCACCTGGAAGGGGGCAAACCACTGGACCTGACCTCGCTGGTCAGCCGTTTCCAGGTGCCCGCCTCGGCCATCGAGGAGCTGCTGGACGCACTGACCGACGCCAAGCTGCTGCTGCAGGTCGATGAAGGCCAGTATTCCTCCTGGGTGCCTGCCCGTGACATCGGCAACATCTCGGTCTGGCAGACGCTGCAGGCCATCCGCGAGGCCGGCGACATCCGGCTGGATGAAGCGCCCACCGACAAGCTCAACCGGGCCCACCAGCAGGCCGTGCTCACGCTGGAGGACAGCCTCTCCCGCCAGAGCCTGCGCGATCTGCTGCTGCAACCCCTGCCCGAACCGCAGGCATTGCCGCCGCAGCCCCCTGCCGCAAAGACACCGCAGCCTGCTGCCGGAATGACGCCGCAGCCGCTTTCAGCACCGGCTCCCTGAGCAGACCGGGCCGTCCGATCCGGCCCGTCTCGCCAGCCGCCCGTATTACACTGAAGCCTTCCCCACCTTCCCGACGAGACCCGCCCGTGCTTCCGTTCACCCGAGCCATCCTGCTGATCAACGTCATCTTCTTTCTGTTGCAGCTGAACTTCTACCAGCCGATGATGATCTGGTTGGCCCTGTGGCCGCAGCCCGGCGATCTGCTGGCGGCGCTGCCCTGGCATGCACCGTGGCAGATCATCACCTACAGCGTGCTGCACGGCGACTTCTTCCACCTGCTGTTCAACATGTTCGCCGTCTGGATGTTCGGCAACCGGATCGAAGCGGTCTGGGGCGCCCGCCGCCTCGGACTGGCCTACCTGATCGCCGTCATCAGCGGCGGTGTGGCCCAGGTCATCGTCGGCAACATGCTCTACAGCAACGGCGCCCCGATCATCGGTGCCTCGGCCGGGGTCTTCGGCATCCTGCTCGCCTACGCGCTGGTCTTTCCGCGCGACCGGATCATGCTGCTGATCCCACCGATTCCGCTGCCCGCCCCGGTCTTCGTCGGCATCTACGCCATCCTCGAACTCTATTTCGGGCTGACCGGCAGCGGCAACGGCGTCGCCCACTTCGCCCACCTGGGCGGCCTGCTCGGTGGCTGGATCGGCTACCGCTACCTGCGCCGCTGATGCGGCAGCCCTCGGCTTTCAGCCCGGAGCACGGAGGCGGCAGCACGGGGATGGGGACGGACGCAACCCCATTCCACGCTCTCCACTCCCGCTCTCTTTGCTCTCTGCTCTCTCCAGGGAGACTGACACGGACCCGGAGCCCGCAGCACACGGGCACCCCACCCCGCGCATCGGCGCGTGACGCCGCCCGGCGTGGCGATCCCCCACCGGGTCCGCCCACGCGCTTCGCCCCTGTCGCCTCTGTCGCCTCTCTACCACATCCTCGATGTGACTGCATGTAACCCGTTGATATCACGGGTCTTTGGGCGTTCCTTGGCGTTTTCTCCTACCATCGGGCATCGATTTCCATCCTCGCAGGCTGTCGGCAAGCGGGCCGCGTCGGGCTGCATAGGACGCGGCACGGCCCCCGAGAGGCGTCCAGCGCCCGATCCCCCGGAGCCACAGCGCCTTGCGCTCCCCCGGCCCTCAGCTGGAAGCCCCGGTCCTCCGGAAGCCCAGACCCACACCCAGCAGCCCCCACGAACGGAGAAGCACACGATGTCCCAGAACAAAGCGCCCACCATTCCCGTCTTCTGGAGCACGCTCGGCGCCGGCCTGGTGTTCTTTCTGCTCTTCTTTTCGATGAACTATTTTCTGCAGGAAGGCAGTGACCTGCGCGAGACACTGATCATGAGCGGCGTCACCACGCTGGTCTATACTTTTTTCATGTGGCTGGTGTTTCGCTGGCTGAAGAAAAAGAAAGACGAACAGCAGCTCTGATCCGCTGGTCCCTTTCCCTGCCCTGAGCGCCCTGCTCCTCCCGGCCGCCGTCCCCATCCGGGGCGTCGCGCGCGGCATGCAGCTCGGCCAGTCATGCAGGGAGCGGCGGGTCGGCCCCTTTCCCCGACGATCCTTCCATGACCGATTCGCCTGCCGTGCCCGCACGCTCATGCCCCCGTACCGGCGGCCCCCGTCTGTTTGGCTTCGTCATACCGCCGCGCCAGCCTGTCGCCCTGCTGTTGGCCTGCGTGCTTGCCGCCTGTTCGCTGCCCGACACCGACAGCGCCGCTGCCACCCGCCCGGTCGACGACACGCACGGCTCGGCGGGCACCCACAGCCCCAGCCTCCGGAGCCGCAGCAACGAGGACGGCAGCCGCACTCAAAAGGAGAATGCCCGCAAGGCACAGGCACAGGCAGACAGAAGCTGGGTATCGGCCCGACTGCAGCGGGTACAGGACGGCGATTCGCTGCTGGTCACGCTGTCCGATGGCCAGACCGAGAAACTGCGCATCGCCGGCATCGATGCCCCCGAGCGCACCCAGGCTTTTGCCGAGCGCGCCCGCAAGCAACTGATCGCGCTCACCGGACAGCAGCCCTTGCGCTATCGCGCCCTGAAACGCGATCAGTACGGCCGGCAGGTCGTGATCCTGCACAGCCAGCAGGGCAAGCAATCGATCGATGTCGGCCGGGTGCTGCTTACGGAGGGACTGGCCTGGTACTTCAAACGCTATGAGCGCGAACTGCCGGCCGAGCTGCGCGCCCCCTACCAGAAAGCCGAGGCCGAGGCCCGCCGTCACCGACGAGGTCTGTGGTCCGAAGCCAAGCCCCTGGCGCCCTGGGATTTCCGGCGGCAGAAACGCGAGCGCAGCGCCGCTCAGGGGCGCTCCGGCGGCTGAGCCCGCCCGCTCGGCGCGGATTCAAAGCCTTCCGAGCACGAGACTCGGAACGAACGCACGAACGCTACCGGCGGGCGCACGGACGTTCTGGTCTATCTGAACTATCTGAAGATTTGGAACGGTTTCCAGCGCAAGCGCGACCAAGGTCTGCCCAATGAACAGTTGGGGCAATCGTGCCGTCGATATTTCCCGTGTCGACGAAAGCTTGAACAGGC
>JBHADS010000481.1:0-2617 GCA_041855185.1 Lautropia sp.
CGTCGGTGGGCAGCGTTGGCGACAGCTACGACAACGCGCTGGCCGAAAGCCTTATTGGTCTGTACAAGGCGGAACTTGTTCATCGACGCGGCCCGTGGAAGAGCGGCCGTGCACTGGAACTGGCGACCCTGCATTGGGTCTCGTGGTTCAATGAACACCGCCTGCTTGAGCCGCTCGGGTACATCCCGCCGGCCGAGGCTGAGACAAACTATTTCCGCAACCGGGGCGATCAGGCACTTGCCGCCTGACTCAAACCAAACTGCCTCCGCGAAACCCGGGGCGGTTCAGTTTTGTCATTGACCTGATCCCGTGAAAGCGTTCATTGGGGCACGCTGGCGGGCCGACAGGACGGCAGCACCAGCGCTTGAGTGATCCGGGCGCAAAACGGAGGGCGCGATGCTCTGCCATTGGAGCATCGCTGCATTCAGGTGGCCGGGACACCAGCCTGCTGTCGCGCGGCGCCCGTCAGGCCCCGGCGCACATCGCGGTTTTCGGTTTGATAACGCTCAGTTTGCCGGCGGTTGCACGTTCCAGTACAGGAAGCCGCTTTCGTTCGGATAGACCGAGCGGTCGTCGATCAGATAATGCTTGCCGCCGACCAGTTCCTGGCCCCAGCTCCAGTTCTCCGGCACCTGCCAGGTGATGCAGTGCAGGCGCTTGGCGAGATCGCTGTTGAGGTTGGTGCAGAGCCGAACGACATTGGCGCCTTCATTGTCTGCGTGGATCAGCATCAGGCGCACATTGTTGCCCGCACCATCCTGCCATTGGTTCAGTGTGCCGAAGGGCACCAGTGCCTGGCGCTGGAAGCTGACGACGGTGCCGCTGTACTGGGATTCGTAGTGCCTGCCTTTGGGAGCATCGCGGCCGTGATGGTCCTTCGCCAGATAGCTGAGATCCTCTCCGAGCTGGACATCGACCTGGGCGCCGAGACTGAACTGCGCATCAGTGACCTCCAGCGTGAAGCGTGCATCAGCGGCATTGACGCCGCGGGTGATGAACGGGCTGCCGAAGTAGCTTACCCAACTATTGTAGCGATACTGCGCTGAGGTCCTCATGCTGAAGTGGTAGCTGCCCGGCTGCATGGGATTGCTGTAAACATGGCTCTCCGGATGTCTTTCGCAGCGTATACCGTCTGGCATGCCCATTACGATGCCCGAGTAGTTAACGGTATAGGAATTAGCATCAGCACTGTGGCTCTTCGATGTAGATACCGGCGGCGTGTTGGAGTGTTGGGCACCGCTGTGCAATGGGGTGAAGCAGGCTCGCTGATCGATCATCGCGAGCAGGACATCACCGCGCACGCCCTGAGCCGATACTGACGGGACCGGGGCAGGGGGCGTTGCTTCCGCCGTGTTTCCGGTGGTGTCAGCCTGGGAGCCGGTGCCGGAGTTCTGCGCGTCGCCGTCCGTATTGCCGGCACCGGCGGTGTTCGAGTCCGATGCTTGCGTAGCGCTCTGACCCGTGCTGCCGCTGTTCGAGCCGCTGGCATTGTCGGTGGTGGTGCTCGATGCGCTGCTGCCCGTCGTTCCTGTGCTGCTGGAAGCGCCCGTGCTGTTCGAGCTGCTGGAGCCGCTGCTGCCTGTCGTGCTGGTGCTGCCGGTGCCCGGGGTGTTGATGTTGACCGTCGTGGTGGTGCTGGCGGCACCGGGCGTGGCCGTCGGGCTGGCAGAGACTGCCGTGTCGTCGTTGCCGCCGCCTCCACAGGCCGCCAGCAGCAGCGAGACGGTTGCAGCCGTCAGCGGAAGGGGATGCGTCTTCCCATGCATCCAGAATCGTTTCATCTGCGTCTCCTCATAAAGTGATTCAAATACGACAAATATGCGATGAGTCGCCTTATTTTATGAACCGCTCGGTGCGCTTTTGCCGCCTTTGATCGTCCTGTTGCGGGTGGGCAACCTGCCTGTCGTTCAATGGGCAACATGGGGCGCCGTTGTGAATGGAGGTGTTGCTTAAAGGAAACGATACGAGGAGGGCCGCCAGGAGCGGGAAGAGTCAGGAGGAGGAACAGCCATGCGCAAGCAGGGACGGAAACGCACATGAGCGTCTGCAAGCGCCGTGGGCGCGCGAGGCATGGTTGGAGCCATGAAGGCTGGTTTTTTCTGGCCGTGCCGGCCGCGGTGTGCGCCGGGGGCGGCACGGGCGATTTCCGAGATCGCGGCGGAGAACGGATGTACCATCGTGTGATCCCATCCATCAGACTTTGCACCCGACGAATGCTGCTCTACGGTTTTCATGCGGTGATGGCGCGGCTGCGCCAGGCACCTTCGAGTTTCAAATCGCTGTATGTCGATCGCAGCCGCGAGGACAGTCGGGTGCGCGATCTGCTGCGCCTGGCGCAGCAGCAGAATGTGTCGGTGGTGCGGGCCGAGCCTTCCCGGTTGGACCGGATCTGTGGCGGCAAGCGCCACCAGGGGGTGGTGGCCCAGGTCGAGACGCAGCTGAAGTCGATGGACATGGCGGGGCTGCTCGAAAGTCTCGAAGGCCGGGATCGGCCGGGGTTTCTGCTGCTGCTCGATGGTGTGACCGATCCGCGCAATCTGGGCGCCTGCCTGCGCTCGGCCGACGGGGCGGGGGTGGACGCGGTGATCGCGCCGAAGGATCATGCTGCGCCGCTGAC
>JBHADS010000482.1:0-11127 GCA_041855185.1 Lautropia sp.
ATTCAATCCCTGACGCTCGGCACCCCCTGGGGGCGGGTGGAGGAGGCCGAGGCGCGCATGGATGCCTCGCCGCCACACCAGCTTCAGGCCAGGGTCCGCGCCGATGGCAACCACAAGCAGTGGCCCTACCGGCTGGCGCTGGACGCCGACGGCAGCCTGGAGCGTCTGCCGGTGCAGCTGAGTGGCGATCTGGCCGAAGGCAAGGCCGATGTCAGTGCGGTGCTGCTTCCCCTGAAGCGCGTGCCACTGGAGAGCATCCAGGCGCGCCTGGCCGATGTGGATCTGCGCCGCTTCAACGGGGGGCAGCTGCCTGAAAGCGGCCTGGATCTCGATCTGAACATCGAACCGAGAACCGGCAGCAGCGATCAGTGGCAGGGCAGCCTGCGCCTCGTCAACCGGGGCGCCGGGGGGCTGGCCGAGAAGCGCCTGCCGCTGAAACAGCTCCAGACCGGGCTGCGCTTCCGCCTGCCGGAAGCGCAGGCCTGGGCGGAATCCTTCTTCCGTCTGCAGAACCTGAGCATTCGTCTGCCGGTCAGTCAGGTGTCAATCGACGATCCCGCCGGAGGCCGGACGGTGGTTCCGCAGGATGCCCGCATCGCCGGTCAGATCGAGGTGCGCCCGGGCCAATCGATGAAACTGCCCGGCGTCTCCCTGCCCATGCTGCTGGCCGAGCTGAAGCTCGAAGGACTGGATCTGTCGCCTTTCGCGGCCCAGTTGCCGCAGACATCGCTGGACGGCCAGATCAGGCTCGATGGCCAGAAGTTCCTCGTCGATCTGGCGCAGACCGCCGCCGAAGTGCGCGCCTTGCTGCCTTCGCACCTGAAGGGGCTGGCAGACGATGCGTTGCTGCACATCGCCGGTGCGCTGGATGACAAACAGCTGACGCTGAGTGACGCACGCGCCACGCTGGGCGAAAGCAGCCTGAATGCCGGGGGGCGGGTCTCCGTTCAGGCGCCGCATGTACTGAGCTTCAAGGGCGGATTGCGCAACATCGACCTGAACCGCTGGCTGCCGACCGAGCTGGCGATCGACCCCCGCTGGCGTCAGGGCTCGCTGGGTGCCGACTGGGGGGTGAACGGCACGCTGATGGCTCCGGGCCAGAAAGCACAGCTCGAGCTGCAGCTGATCGACAGTCAGGTGGCTGGCCTGCCGCTGAGCGGTGGCCTCCAGGCGCGGGCCGAACTCGATGCCCAATGGCAGCCGCTGCTGCTGCAGGATGTGAGCCTGAAGCTGACGCACGGAGAGGCCAGTCAGGTGCAGGTCCAGGGGGCGCTGGGCCGTGAGGACGACCGTCTGCAGGCCAAGGTGGCGCTCGGCAAGCTGGAACAGCTCGATGGGCGCCTGAACGGTGCGCTGCAGCTGGATGGGGCGCTCAAAGGGCGCTTCGACGATCTCTGGGCCGACGCCAACCTGAGCGCGGACGACTTCGGCCTGCAAACGGAAGGGGCCGATGGCAGCAGCCAGCGCACCGCGCTGCAGAAGCTCCGTCTGAAGGCGGCTGCCTCGCTGAATCTGCTGAAACCCGGCAAGAGGGATCAGCCGCTGCAACTGCAGCTGACGACGCGCCAGCTTCAGCTCGGTGCGCAGACGATCGAGGGCATCAGCCTGGGCCTGAACGGCTCGCCCCGTTCGCACCGGCTGGGCCTGGTCGTCGACTACGGCAAGGATCATCTGCAGCTCAATGCCGAGGGCGAGCTGCGCCAGCCCAAGGAGGGACCGCAGTGGCACGGGCTGATCGATCTGCTCGATCTCAGCGGTCGCACTTCGGTCCGGCTCGACGAGCCGGCGCCGCTCGTCGTCGATGCCGCGCACCTGGACCTGGGCAAGCTCGGCATGAGCGCTCTCGGCGGGAAGCTGCTGATCGAGCATCTGCGTCTGAACTGGGCCGGCAAGACCGTCCAGCATGACAGCAGCGGCCGCATCGATGGCATCGTGGTGACGCAATTCCGTGAGCTGCTGGGCGTCGAGAGCAGCCAGAGAAATCTGGAGCTGCTGCAGGATGTCCGTGCCGACATGAGCTGGCAGATTCGGGGCGAGGGGGCCGAGGCGCTGCATGGGCAGCTGCTGACCGGCATCCGCGAGGTGGTGCCGGCCGGCCGCAAACCCCGTCTGGGTCTGCGCCAGGGCAATGGTCTGCGCATGAGGTTCGACGGGCGTCAGCTCGATGGACAGGCACGCCTCGATTTCCCTAGCATCGCGCTGGCCAACATGTTCCTCGGGCCGGACCTGTCGGTGGATGGCGCGCTGAGGGCCGATGGTGCCGTGAGCGGCACCCTCGATCAGCCGCGGGTCGAGCTGCGCCTGCAGGGCGAGGATCTGTCGGTGCTGCAGCGCTCCGCCGGGATGCGGCTGTCGGGCGGCGTGCTGGATGCGCATCTGAGCGATCAGAGCATGGTGCTGAAGGAGCTGCGCTTCGCCTCGGGCGATGGCAGCCTGAGCCTGAAGGGACAGGCCCGTCTGGTCGAGCGGCCGGGGCAGGCGCCCTCCGATGCGCTGGCATCGGTCGACGAGCTGGAAGCGGCGGCACGCAAGCGCCAGGGCAGTGCAGCGGCGCAGCAACCCTCGGTCCTGCCGATGGATGGGCAGTTCGACGTGACGATGGATCGCTTCCGGGTGCCGATCGGGCCGGGGCAGCGCGTCACGGTCTCCGGCCTGACCCGCCTGAGCAGTTCGGCCCGTGGCCTGTACCTCGATGGCGGCATCAAGGTGGATGAGGGGCTGATCGAACTGCAGGGCTCGTCTGCGCCCTCCCTGCCGGACGATGTGCAGATCGTCGATGCTGCGAACCAGCAGGACGATGCCAGCGCCGACGAGACGGGGGCCGAGGAGAGCACGCTGCGGATCCGGAGCCGCCTGGGCATCGACCTGGGGGAAAAGCTCAGCGTGAACGGCATGGGCGTGCTGGCCCGCCTGGGCGGAAAGCTGCAGTTGCAGGGCTTTCTGCCGGCCAGTCCCGAGCTGTCCGGCGTGGTGCAGGTGGTCGATGGCAGCTATGAAGCCTACGGCCAGAATCTGCGCATCACCAAGGGGCTGGTGCGCTTCACCGGGCCGATCGACAACCCCTCGCTCGACATCGAAGCGAAGCGGCCCTATCTGCCGGTCGAGGTCGGGATCTCGGTGACGGGGCAGGCGACGAATGTGCAGATTGCGCTGATCTCCAAGCCTTCGATGGATGAAACCACCAAGCTTTCCTGGCTGGTGCTCGGGGTGCCCCCCGATCAGGCCGGCGGGGCAGCCCAGATGCTCGCGCTGCAGCAGGCCGGTACGCTGCTGCTCGGTGATGATGGATCGCGCTCGCCCTCGCTGGCCGACCGGCTGGGGCTGGACATGCTGAACTACGGCTACGCATCGAATACCGATGTCGAGCAGGGCGTTCAGGAGTCGCTCGCGCCGAAGGGGCTGCTGGGACGCTCCAGCGATGATGAGGATTCCACCGAAACCGGGGTCGTCACCGTCGGCAAGCGCATCAACGATCGCCTGTTCGTCAGCTATGAAAAGGGCGTCCGTGGCGTCTGGAGCCTGCTGCGCATCCAGTACACCCTGGGCAAGGGCTGGGTGCTGCGCACGCAGACCGGCAGCGACAACTCGATCGATGTGCTGCGCTCGCGCAGCTTCGATTGACGGCATCGGGCCCGAAGCCGTCGATCTTCCCGGGGGGCTGACGGCTCGTCACGCCCCCAAGCGCCAGCAATTGCCCCTGATATCGACACGCCTAAGCCCCAAAGGTTCATAATCCAAGGCTTTGGATTTCAGGAGCGGACTGTTTCAGTCATGAGCGCATTCCTTGAGGCAGAAGTTCTCAGTGTCCACCATTGGACGGATCGTCTTTTCAGTTTCACCACCACGCGCGACATGGCGTTGCGCTTCAAGAACGGCCACTTCACGATGATCGGCCTGCCCAGCGATGATGGCCGCCGGCCGATCATGCGGGCCTACAGCATCGCCAGCGCCAACTACGAAGAAACGCTGGAGTTCCTCAGCATCAAGGTGCCGGACGGCCCACTCACCTCCCGACTGCAGCACATCAAACCCGGCGACAAGATCCTCGTCGGCCGCAAGCCCACCGGCACCCTCGTCACCGACTACCTGCTGCCCGGCAAACGCCTGTGGCTGCTGGGTACCGGCACCGGGCTGGCCCCCTTCCTGTCCGTGGCCCGCGATCCCGATACCTACGAGCGTTACGACAAAGTCATCGTCGTGCATGGCGTGCGGCAGGTGGCGGAGCTGGCCTATTACGATCTGTTCACCAAGGATCTGTTCGAGCACGAATACCTGGGCGAGATCGTGCGCGACAAGCTGCTCTACTACCCCACCGTCACCCGCGAGCCCTTCCGCAACCAGGGCCGCATCACCACGCTGATCGAGAACGGCAAGCTCAATGCCGATCTGGGTCTGCCGCCTTTCAACCGCGAAGAAGATCGCATCATGATCTGCGGAAGCCCCGACATGCTGCGCGATCTGAAAGCGATGTTCGAGGCGCGCGGCTTCATCGAAGGCAATACCTCCACGCCGGGCGACTTCGTCATCGAGCGCGCGTTCGCCGAGCAGTGAAGTCCAGAGCGCACCGGGGCTGACAGAGCGAAGCAGCCCACGGGTGTATTTCCGTCGCGGTTGATACTGTGTGCAACAATCGGTATCTCTCCCCATGCATTGTGGCTGGCAGGTTTTCTGCATCGCTGCCAGCTGCTATCTTGAACGATCGGCATTGTGTAGTGCAGTGAGGTTCGGAAGGCATGGTGGAAATCGCAAGCATTTTGGAAGGGACGGGAATTTCCGTGGAAGCTCTTGCCAATGCCATCTATGTCTGCGTGCAGCTTGCGCTGATGAAATTCTTTGCACCGGGGCGCTTCCAGCTGGCGCCTCTGGGTCTTGCGTTTCTGAAGGTGTTCGCTGTTCTGCTGCCCTTCGAGTTCCTGTACGCGTTTGTGATCCAGAAGCCCTGGGATTGGACAGAAGGGCTTCGCTGGGCCGGGCTGACCTCCGTGCTGGTTCTGCTGCTGGGCACCGGCATCAAATCGCTGCTGCGCCGCCAGGAGGATGAAGTCCTCAGCCATGGAAGACTCGGCCGCTGGCGTGACGGAGAGCCGCTTGCGGCGGACGTGCCGGCGGATCTTGATCCGTCGGACGGCTCTCAGTCCCTGCCACCCCAACCGCCTCTGCCGCCGAAGTCTATTCCGCCTGTCGGTGCTGAGCTGCAGGGCACGAATCTGAGCCAGACTCAGGGAATACCTGTCGTGTCGGCGGGGCCGGTCTTTCTGATGGCGACCGACGTGCCGCCGCGCAGCACGCCCTCGATCTATCCGCCCGCCTTTGCCCACCGCACCGAGGGGCGCGTCAAACGCCTGCTCGGCGAGCAGTTCGGGTTGCGCAATATCGGCGTCAACCTGACCACCATCGAGCCGGGCGGCGCGTCGGCGCTGCGCCATGCCCACAGCAAGCAGGATGAGTTCGTCTACATCCTTGCGGGTACTGCCACGCTCGTCACCGACGCAGGTGAATTCAGCCTGCCGCCCGGCAGCTGTGCCGGTTTCAGAGCCGGCGATGGCAACGGGCATCAGCTGCTCAATCGCAGCGGGCAGCAACTGGTCTATCTGGAAGTCGGCGATCGCTCCCCGGGCGATACCGTCACCTATCCGGATGACGACCTCGCGGCTGCCTTCGTCGACGGCCGCTGGGTGTTCACCCACAAGGACGGCATCCCCTACTGAGAAAAGATCCGTCCTCGACGCTTGGGGACGGATCTTTCTCTTCCGGCCCCAGAGGGCCGCTCGCCCTTCAGAGTGTCTGGGCGGACCCCGTCCGCAGTGCGGCCGTCAGCGCGGCACCGATGCGGGTTGCCTCGGTGGCGTCCTCCAGTTGCAGCGCCACCGGGACACGGCCCAGGCAGGCATCGACGAAATGCGCCAGCTCCCGCTCGAAAGCCTGCTCGAAACGGGCGAAGAAATCGTCGAGTGCCAGATGGCCGACACCCCGCGCATCGCTCTTGATCACCCGATCCCGCGCTGCGCCGGCGCCGATCAGCAGTTTGCCGGCAGTGGCGATGATTTCGGTGCTGGTTTCGTGCCCGTGGGCAAAAGTGCGCGAAGCATAGATCGTCGCAAGCTTTCCGTCCTCGAACTCGAT
The DNA here is from genome assembly GCA_041855185.1 of Lautropia sp. Taxonomy (GTDB): domain Bacteria; phylum Pseudomonadota; class Gammaproteobacteria; order Burkholderiales; family Burkholderiaceae_E; genus Lautropia. Next base: position 6,124 of record JBHADS010000482.1, read on the forward strand.
GGTGCCGATGGCGTTGTCCACATCCTGAAACTGCGCCAGTTCGGGATGGACGGCACAGGTTCCGGCGGCATGAACCCGTTGCGCCCTGGGGGCGCGCCCCTCCCGGTCCGACAGCAGCCAGCGGGCCAGATCGATATCGTGGATATTGCAGTCCATGATGATCCCACCCGAACTTGCCGAGAACTGGATGAAGAAGCCGCCGGGATCGAGCCGGTCGCAGGTCTGCGAGCGGACGTAGAACGGCAGCCCGATCTCGCCCGCGACGATGGCCTCGCGCGCGTGCTGGTAGCTGGGGTCGAAGCGGCGGACGAAGCCGACCAGCGCCACCTGTCCCGGATGCTGCGCGCGGGTGCGCGCGTGGGTGGCGGCAACCCGTTCGCAATCCGCCACGTTCAGTGCCAGCGGCTTCTCCACGAACAGATGCTTGCCCGCCTCCAGCACCCGGATGCTCTGCTCGGCATGCAGCGAGGTGGGCGTCACCAGCACCACGGCGTCCAGGTTCTCGAGGCCCAGCATCTCCTCCAGGCTGTCGAACACCTGCGGGACGCCCAGCACCTCACGGGCGTGCTGCCGCTCGGCCTCCACCGGACTGGCGGCCGCAACCAGTCGCGCATCCGGCAGACGGTAGCGCAGGCACTGCGCATGTTGCCGACCCAGCCGGCCCAGGCCGACGATACCGACGTTCAGCGTCTGCTTCATGCCATCACCCCAGTTCGACCGTCTTGCCGGTGCGTGCCGATTCGGTGGCGGCATCGGCGAGCCGCTGGGCTGCCACGCCATCGTCGATGGTGGTGCGGGGTGTGCCGCCCTCCTGCAGCAGCTTCAGGAAGTGCGCCATCTCGGCACGGTATGCCTCGCGGTAGCGCTGCAGGAAGAAGTGCTCCGGCAGATCCTGCGCCACGGCGCTGCCATCCCAGCGCAGCACTTCGGTGGGACGGTGGTTCTGGCATTGCAGCATCCCTTTGTCGCCGAGCACCTCGAAGCGCTGGTCGTAGCCATAGGCGGCACGGCGGGCGGTGTTGATCTGGCAGAGCCGGCCGCTGCGGCTGCGCAAGGTGACGGCCGTGGTGTCGAAATCATCGGCTTGCGCCGCAATCTGCGGATCGCTGAGGCAGGAGGCGACGGCGTGCACGCTGACGATCTCGTCATCGAGAATCCAGCGACAGATGTCGAAATCGTGGATCAGCATGTCGCGGAAGATGCCGCCGCTGGCTTTCAGGTAGGAAATCGGTGGTGCACCGGGGTCGCGGCTGGTGATGATCAGCACCTCGGGCGTGCCGATCTCGCCGGCCTCGATGCGTTGCTTGGCAGCGGAGAAGGTCGGGTCGAAGCGACGCTGGAAACCGAGCATGCACAGAATGCCGGCTTCCTTGACGGCGGCGCGGCACTGCTCGGCACGCGCGAGCGACAGGTCGATGGGTTTCTCGCAGAAGACGTGCTTGCGGGCGGCGGCTGCCTTCAGCAGCAGTTCGCTGTGCGAATCCGTCGATGAGGCGATGATCACCGCATCGATCGAGGCATCCCCGAAGATGTCGTCGATGCTGGCCAGCGATGCGCCGGTCTGCTCGGCCAGGCGTCGGGCGTTTTCCGTGACCGGATCGAAGATGCTGGCGATGCGGACATCGCCCGAGGCAGCCAGATTGGTGGCGTGAATGCTGCCGATGCGTCCGGCGCCAAAGAGTGCGACTTTCATGGAGGTGTTTCCTTCGATGCGTGCTTCCTGACACGCGCTAATGGTGGGGTTCGGATCGGGTCAGCTCCGTCTGCGCGGCATACAGCAGGAACAGCGACTGCACGACGCAGACGGAGCTGGACAGGGAGCGGAAGCCGAAGCTGCTGTGCTCCCGGATTTCGATGGTCTGGGTGGCATGTCGTGCGATATCGCTCAGGTAGCTGTCGGTCACTGCGATGATCCGCGCGCCTTTCTTGTGCGCCAGATCCACCGCACGACAGCTTTCCTCGGCATAGGGCGCAAAGGAGATGACGATGATCACGTCCTTCGGGTCGATCGCATTCAGCTGCCCTTCCAGGTTGTAGCAAAGCCCGTTGAGCCAGTGCACCGGCTTGGTGCCGTGCCGGATCAGATAGGTCAGATAGGCGGCCGAGGCGAATGAGCGCCCGGCGCCCATGATCCAGATCGACGAAGCCTTGGTCATCAGTTTGACCGCGGCATTTAGCGTCTGGATCATCTTGCCGTTGAACACGTGCTGCAGATCGCGGATGTTGTTGTCCACGACCTCGCGCACGATGTTGCTGCCGGGCACCCGCTCGGCCATGCGCTTCTGGTCCTCCGCCATCTGGCGGATGCGCTCGGCATAACCATCCGAGACGGCGAGCTGATCGGAGAGCGCCTGCTGGAACAGCGACTTCATCTGGCTGTAGCCACTGAAGCCCATCTGCTGGGCAAAGCGCACCAGCGAGGAGGGAGGCACCTGGAGCGTATCGGCCAGCTCGTTCACGTTCATCAGCGCCAGCTGATCCTTGTGCTGTGGCAGCTGCCGGGCAATGCTCTGCAGCCGCTTGCTCAGATCGTCGTAGCGCTCGTCGATCGCCTTGAAGAAATCAGTGGGGGTCTCGTAGGGATGTGCCACTGTCGTCACGCTCCGTCCATGAAAGCGATGAATATGCATCAAGCGGTTCCTGCACGGCAAACGGGGTGTGGCGCTCAGCCGCCGAGCTGAGTCACCAGGGCGCGAAGGGTGTCGTAGCCTTTCTTGCCATAGGCATAGGAGGGCGCCACCTTCGGGTCCTGTTCGGCCTCGACCACCAACCAGCCCTGATAGCCGTGTCCGGCCAGCAGTTTCAGCACGGCCTCGAAATCGATGGCACCATCACCCGGCACGGTGAAGGCGCCGGCCAGCACGGCGTTCAGGAAGGACTGATTGCGGTTGCGGATGTCGCGGATCACGGCAGGACGAACGTCCTTGCAGTGCACGTGCACCACCCGGTCCAGATGCTTCTTCAGCGTCTGCGTCACATCGATTGACTGCTCGGGATTGTTCGTGGCCTGACCAAACCAGCAGTGTCCGGTGTCGAAGAGTAGGCCGACGGCCGCAGGATCGGTCAGGGCCATCAAGCGATCGATATCGTCCGGGCTCTCGACATAGGCGCCCATGTGATGATGGTAGGCGAGCGTCAGCCCGTACTGCGATTTCAGATGGGCGCCGAAGGCATTCAGTCGCTCGGCATAGCGTTGCCATTGCGCCTCGTCCTTGAAGCGCGGGCGCTGCGACAGCGGCGTATCGATGCTCCCCTGAATGCTGTTGCCCACCTCACCATAGACCACGACCCGGCAGTCGTTGTACTGCAGCTTGGCCATGTGCTCGTGCGCAGCCTCGATCTCCTGCGCCACCGACCAGTCGTCGAAGCGGCCGAGATTGGCCGAGTACCAGCCGGATACGCAGGCCACGCCGAACTCATCCAGCTTCTGCTTCAGCGCCGGGCCGGTCTTCGGAAACTTGTTGCCCAGCTCGAAGCCCTGATAGCCGATTTCCGCGCCTTCGCTCAGCGCGGTTTCCAGCGGGGTCTCGCCGCCCAGCGACGGCAGGTCGTCGTTGCTCCAGCCGATCGGATTGATGCCGATCCGTACATTGAATGTGCTCATGCTTGCTCCCTTTTCATCCATCCATCGATCAGACGTTCAAAATTTCCGGCAATCTGCTGCCGGCAGCCCGACTCGTCGAGCCTGCCCTGCAACAGCGCCTGCAGCGGACCATGCCAGACGGTGCGGCCGATCATGAATCCCTTGACGATCGGATTCGAGGCCGCCCGGAAATGGGCCAGCAGTTCCGCTTCCGGCTGGTTCAGCCCCAGCAGCACGGCGCCGCGGCAGTGCGGGTCGTGCGTCTCGATCAGCTCGGCCAGTGCCGCCCAGGATTCGGCGCGCATGCCGGGCAGCTTCCACCATTGGGGCTTCACGCCGAGGTGGTAGAAGCGCGCGATCGAACGCAGCACGATGCTGTCGGGATCATGATCCCGGGCACTGGCGGGCATCTCCCGGGGCGGAATGAACTCCAGCAGCAATTCATGGCCGCTGTCGCGCACCGCTTCCCACAGCCGCAGAATCTGCTGCTCCTGCGCCATGCGCATCTCGACCGTGTCTTCCGGGTGATAGAAGGCCAGGCACTTGACGGTGTGCAGCAGCGGCCAGTCGCGCAGGCGCGCAGCCGGATCGAGCGCACCATCGAAAGCCAGCGGGCGTGAGCCGGGCTGCTCGATCGGACGGCCGATCCACCAGGGCGGCGTGCGCTCGCCGGCATCGCACAGCACCTGCCGGGCATAGGTGTCGTCGGCCAGCAGTCCCAGCTTGCCGGCCAGATCGGGGCGTGCCTGCTCGATGTCCTGCAGCGCCGCGAAAATCAGTTGCTTCAGGCGGGGAATGTCGCTGATGCCCGCGCCGTGGCTCAGTACCAGTTCCTCGAACTGGCTGCGATGATCGAAGGCCAGCACGCAGACTTCGGGCCAGGCGGGGCGGGCGATGCTGACCCGGTGCAGATGCTGCAGATGGCGATCGAGATCGGGGCGCTTGCCCTCGGGCTGTGTCAGCCAGTAGCGCAGCTCCTCGGGCGAGGGCATGGCTGGGGCGCAGCCGTGACGCGAGACGACGATGGCACCGCAGATATTGGCGATCCGTGCTGCCTCGCTAAAGCTATGGCCCTGAATCAATCCGTACATCAGGCCCGAGGCAAAGGCGTCTCCGGCGCCCAGCACATTCATCACCTCGATCTTCTCGGTACGATGCAAGGGCAGCTGGTCGAGCGAATCGGGGATGTCGCCGGTGATGATGTGGCAACCCAGCGCCCCGCGCTTCAGCACAAAGACGGCATCGGTGCATTCACGGGCGCGGCGCAGCGAGCCGATGATGTCGTTGGCTGCGCCGCCGGCGATCATGAACTCCTCCTCGGTGCCGATGACCAGATCGAAGAGGCCGAGCTGCGCCTGCAGATGGGCCGAGACCGTGTCGCTGGCGATGTAGCGGGTTTCGCCGTCGCCGGTGCTGGTCAG
>JBHADS010000483.1:0-2692 GCA_041855185.1 Lautropia sp.
CTGGGAGGCGCTCTATGGTCCGCATCAGCTGGCCGGGCTGGCCGAACGCCTGGGCCTGCCGATGGTGATCAAGCCGCCGCACGAGGGCTCGACGCTGGGGCTGACCTGCGTGCAGTCGATCGATCGTTTGCTGGCTGCCTATGAGAAGGCGGCGGCGATGGATTCGCCGGTGCTGGCCGAAGCGTTCATCCAGGGACGCGAGCTGACCGTGGCGGTGCTCGGGCGCGGTGCCGAGGCCCGTGCGCTGCCGATCATCGAGATCCGCGCCCCTGATGGCAACTACGATTATCGGAACAAGTATTTCACCAACGACACGCGCTATCTGTGCCCGGCGCCGCTGCCGCCGATGCTTGCCAACAGCATCAGCCGACTTGCTGAGGCGGCTTATCTGGCGGTGGGCTGCGAGGGCTGGGGCCGGGTCGACATCATGCTCGACGATGTGACGCAGCGGCCGTGGCTGCTGGAGATCAACACCGCGCCGGGCATGACGGATCACTCGCTGGTGCCGATGGCGGCGCGTGCAGCAGGTGTCTCCTATGAGGATCTGGTGCTCGGATTGGCGGCAACCGCGTCGCTGAAGATACAACGTTCTGTTGCGTCGGAGGCGACGGCGTGAATTTATGGCATGATCCGCGCGCGCTGAACACCATTGCCAACGGTATGGTAATGGTCGCGTTCGCCTGCCTGCTGATGGCGGGGGTCTGGTGGGTGGGGCAGCGCTCCACCTTCGACCTGCTGTCGATCGAGGTGGGACCCGTCGAGGGGCGTTCTCTGGATCATGTCAACGTGCAGACGATGGCGGCATTGGGCGTCAACCGGCTGGAAGGAAATTTCTTCACGGTCGGGCTCGAACAGGTGCGACGGCACTTCGAGCAGGTGCCCTGGGTGCGTCGCGCCGAGGTGCGACGGGTCTGGCCCAACCGCCTCTTCGTGGGCATCGAGGAGCATGAGGTGCTGGCCCGTTGGAATGATGACAGCGGGCGTTTCGTCAACACGCATGGAGAGTTGTTTTCGGTGAATCCGGCAGAAGTCGCCAACTATCCGAATCTGTTGCTGCTGTCAGGGCCGGTCGGCAGTCAGGCGCTGGTCGCCCGCCGCTATGCGGCGCTGGCCGAGCAGCTGATGCCGCTGTCGATGCGGCCGGTGTCGCTGACCCTGTCGGAGCGGCAGTCGTGGTCGGCCGAACTGGACAGCGGCATCGTGCTGCGGATGGGACGTGACGAGGGGGTTCCGGTGGAAGAGCGGGTGGCGCGCTGGGTAGCGGCGCATCCGTTGATCCAGGCGCGTCTGAACGGGCGCGCCGAAGTGGTGGATTTGCGCTATCCGAATGGTTTTGCAGTAAGGGCGCCGGGTGCGCTCGAACAGGATGCCGATGGGCGCAACCATCGTGCACCGACTCATTGATTGCCGGGACTGACCATGTCACGAGAAAACAAGGATCTGCTGGTTGGCCTGGATATCGGCACCTCGAAAGTGGTGGCGATCGTGGCCGAGATGCATGGGGATGGCGATATCGAGGTGATCGGTATCGGCCAGCACGAGTCCCATGGCCTGAAAAAAGGCGTGGTGGTCGACATCGAGAAAACGGTTGCATCGATCCAGGCGGCATTGGAAGAAGCCGAGCTGACCTCTCAGCACAAGATCCAGCAGGTCGTCACCGGCATTGCCGGTAATCACATCCGCAGTTTCAACTCGATCGGGATGGTCGCGATCAAGGACAAGGAAGTGACCGAGGCCGATGTGTCGCGCGTGATCGAGACGGCCAAGGCGGTTGCGATTCCGACCGATCAGCAGATCCTGCACGTGCTGCCGCAGGAGTTCATCATCGACGGCCAGGAGGACATCCGCGAGCCGGTGGGCATGAGCGGGGTGCGGCTGGATGTGAAGGTGCACGTCGTCACCGGCGCGGTGTCGGCAGTGCAGAACATCATCAAGTGCGTGCGTCGCTGCGGCCTGACCGTGCAGGATCTGATCCTGCAGCCGCTGGCCTCGGCCAATGCGGTGCTGACCGTCGACGAGAAGGAGCTGGGTGTCGCGCTGGTCGACATCGGTGGCGGCACCACCGACATCGCGGTGTTCGTCGGCGGCTCGATCCGGCACTCCGCCGTTATTGCGGTGGCTGGTGATCAGATCACGAATGACATCGCGATGGCGCTGCGCACGCCGACGGCCGATGCCGAGGACATCAAGCTGCGTCATGGTCTGGCCAAGCCGACGCTGGCCAATCCGGGCGAGAAGATCGAGGTGCCGGGCATCGGTGATCGCGGCCCGCGTTCCCTGTCCAAACAAGGACTTGCCTCGGTGATCGAGCCCCGGGTTGAAGAGTTGTTCCTGATGGTGCAGCAGACGATCCGCGAGTCGGGCTATGAAGAAGCCCTGTCCTCGGGTATCGTCATCACCGGCGGCTCCAGCCTGCTGCCGGGCATGGCCGAGCTGGCCGAGGACATTTTCCTGAAACCCGTCCGGGTGGGGGCGCCCAGCTACAGCGGCAGCCTGTCCGACGTGGTCAGGACACCCAGATATGCCACCGCGATGGGTCTGCTGGAGGAAGCGCGCCAGCAGCGTCTGCGGGGGCGCAAGGTGGCGGAGCAGTCGGGGTCTTTCCGCGACACCATCCGCCGGATGAAAGAATGGTTTTTCGGGAGTTTTTGATTGATGAACCTTTCCCGAATGATCGCAGGCATCTCAGGGC
>JBHADS010000484.1:0-2712 GCA_041855185.1 Lautropia sp.
CACGACGACGTGCTCGGCCAGCAAGCGCCACTGCTCGGGTGTATGCGGGCCGAAGGTGGCGGCCGACACATCGCGCAGATGCGCGAGCCCTGCCTCGAAGGTCTCGAAGCGCTTGGGCCGGGCATCGAGCTTCTTGACCAGCTGCACCAGGCCCACATGGTTGACGACCGGCCCGATGTCGTTGAGCACCAGCCTGTCGATCGGATTGGGGTGCCCCGGCGTGGCGGCCAGCATCATGCCGATCAGCCCGCCCATCGAGGTGCCGACCCAGGCCACCCGTTCGGTGCCGATGCGGGCCAGCAAGGTGATGCAGTCGTTCAGGTAGAGCGGCAGGGCATAGCCCGAGGCGTCATCGAGCCAGTCCGAGCGCCCGCGCCCCGGCATGTCGGGGCAGATCACCCGATGCCCATCGGCCACCAGCGCACGCGCCAGCGTGTCGAAATCGCGGCCGTTGCGGGTCAGCCCGTGCACGCAGACCACCACGCTGGGGCTGTCCGGGTCTCCCCATTCCGCATAGGCCAGCCGGTGCAGCCCGCGCGGGTGGGCGCACTGCACCGTTTTCAGAAGCGGTTGCACGGCGGTTTCCGTCATCGTCCTTCCCCCATTCCTTCTGCAGCGCTGCGCCATGCAGCGCGACGAACACGGGGTGTACTGTAGCAGCCCGAGGGCCAGGGCAGCCGCTCCGGAGGCACGCCTCCGCTCGCCTGCTCAGGGTTTTCGAGACAGCGCAGGCGTGATCAAGCGCATGACACGCTCTAGAATCGCCGATCGGGAGCACGACCCGCTCGGCCGCGACGCGGTCGCGCCCTCACGCATTCCCCCATCACAAAGACAGCGAGGCAAACTATGTCGAATCGAACACTGGCAGGAAAACTGGCACTCGTCACCGGCTCCACCAGCGGCATCGGGCTGGGCATTGCCGAAGTGCTTGCCCGCCAGGGAGCCAATCTGGTGCTCAACGGCTTTGGCGATCCGGCCCAGATCCAGGCGCTGGTGCAGCGGCTCGCCACCGAGAACGGCGTCAAGGTCGTCTTCGAGGCCGGCGATCTGAGCAAGGTCGCCGACATCGAGCGGATGATGCAGCAGATTGCCGAGCGGCACGGCGCCATCGACATTCTCGTCAACAACGCCGGCATCCAGCACGTCTCCCCGGTCGAGAGCTTTCCGGTCGAACGCTGGGATGCGGTGATCGCCCTGAACCTGAGCGCGGCCTTCCACACCACCCGGCTGGCACTGCCGGCGATGAAGGCCCGCAACTGGGGCCGCATCATCAACATCGCCTCCGCACACGGACTGGTGGCCTCGGCCGGCAAGAGCGCCTACGTCGCCGCCAAGCACGGCATCGTCGGCCTCACCAAAGCCGTGGCGCTGGAGACCGCCACCACCGGCGTCACCTGCAACGCCATCTGCCCCGGCTGGGTGCTGACCCCGCTGGTCCAGAAGCAGATCGACGAACGGCAGCAGAAGCAGAATCTGAGCGCCGATGCCGCCCGCGAAGACCTGCTCGGCGAAAAACAGCCCTCCAAAGCCTTCGTCACCCCCGAACAACTGGGCGAAGTGGCGGCCTTCCTGTGCTCCTCCGGCGCCGATCAGGTCCGCGGCGCGGCCTGGAGCGTGGACGGCGGCTGGACGGCCCAGTAAGCCCACCGGGGCCAGCCGACCGATCGAAGGCCCGACCTGATGGACCGGGCCCGTCCGACACGGCCTGATGGCCTGCCCGGCACTGGAAGTACGAGTACGCCGGGGCCAGCCCCTCAGCCCGCCTCGGGCTGCACCCGCCAATAGGGCGCATCGTCCAGGCGGCTGCGCTCGATGCGGGGCGGCTCGCCGGCGCGCAGTTCGATGCGAACCGCGCCCTGCAGATCGGTGCGCAGCAGCTGAACCCGATGCTGCGCCAGGCGCTCCAGCAACTGCGGATGCGGGTGCCCATGATGGTTCCGATACGTCGTCTGCAACACGCCCCAGGAAGGCTGGACCGCCCCCAGCAACGCTTCGCCGGCCCCGTGGCGGCTGCCCTGCCGGGGCAGCACCAGCACATCGGCCCGTAAGCCCGCCTCGCCGTGGCGGCGCAGCAGCGCCTGCTCGGCGCTGACCGGCAGATCCCCGGCCAGCAGCACCGAACCCGCCGGTGTGCGCACCCGGATCACACAGCTCTGCCCGTCATCCGCAGCCTGGCGGCGATCCTGTGCCAGCTGCCCCGGATGCAGGATCTCGATCCAGCCCTGCCCCCAGGGCAGCGAGCGCCCCGCCAGACAGGCGATGAAGCGGGACTGTTGCGCAGCCAAGCCCGGCGCTTCCGTTGTGCCTGTTGGGTCTGTTGCGCCCATCGCCTCTATCGTCTTTCGCGTTCCCGTGAAAGACTCATGCGTATGTACAGCGCCGGACGCACCACCGGGAACGTCCACGCCAAGCAGGGCCGGCTCGACACTGCTGATCAACGAAGCCGGCCGCAGCCCCTCCCAGGCAGCCGTCACGCCGCCGGCATGATGAGCATCCAGGTGCGAAACCACCAGCACATCGATGTCCCGCAACCCCCGGGCATGCAGATAGGGCAGCAGCACCCGCTCGACCGTACTGCGCCCGCCCGGGCGTCCCGATCCTGTGTCGTAGAGCAGACGCAACTCACCCTGTTCGAGCAGCACCATACTGCCCTGCCCGGTATCCAGCGCCGTCAGCACCAGCGCATCGGCGGGCGCGCTGCGGGGTGAAGCC
>JBHADS010000485.1:0-7938 GCA_041855185.1 Lautropia sp.
CCTCCAGCGCCAGAATGACCGGATACGGCGCCCGGGATGAGCGCCGGGGGATCATTCTAGGAAGCCGACTGCCCTGCGGGGATCAGGCATCCGGCTGAGCTGGGCTAAGCCTTCTGGCTGGATGGCAGCATGGAGGCAAGTGCTTCGTGTCCTGGCGCCAGGGGACTGCGGTGCAGCCGGTGTTGTCAGCGCTATCCGTTCTGCCCGTGTTGCGATGGGCATTCTGAAACACGGGGGCTCGAAGCGGGAGCCTCCTCCCTGCGACTGTCCTAAGCCGTATGGGGATGCAATGCCCTCACATCCGAGGCATGGCCGATCTGGCTCAGGGCGCTTGATCACGGCTTGTGCCCGCACGCGCATTCAGCCCGGTCCACGGATAGTCCGGAAGGTCAGATTCACCCGGGGCTGCTGGATACGGGTGCTTTTCATGAGGGCGTGCAGCCAGTGGCGCTGCGTGCTGCCGCGCATCACGATCAGTTGGCCGTGATGCAGAAGCAGCTCGCGCTTTTCGCCACTGCGCTTGTGCTTGAAGGCAAATTTGCGGGTGGCGCCGAAACTCACCGAGGCGATCACGGTATGCGTGCCCAGCTCTTTTTCATCGTCGCTGTGCCAGCTCATGCCTTCGTTGCCATCGGCATAGAGATTCAGCAGACAGGAATTGAACAGGGTGGGGCTGACAGGCGCCAGCGCGTGCTCGACCCGTGCCTTGATGGTGAGCAGTGTGGGATTCCAGGGCAGAGCCGTGCGGGTGATACCGGAATAGGTGTAGGAGAATGCATGATCGCCATACCAGGCGACTTTGCGGGCCGTGGTGATGTGTTTGCCATAGATCACGGCCTCGTCGTGACGCCAGGGGATTTCGCTCAGCAAGGCCGCGAACAGGGCATCCGCCTCTACGGTGCTGAACAGCTGGCCATAGTCATTGACGATCCCATCGGCGGGCAACAGGTTGTCGGTGGGATCGGCTGCAGGGGCAAACAGATCGAGTGTGTTCATCGGCTTTTCATCTCATGCTGCCATACCCAGCTCACGGGCCAGCAACGCCATCTTTCGGCCGCGTTGCCAGCGATATTCGCCGATGACGCCGCTTTCGCGGATGACCCGGTGGCAGGGAATCAGCAGCGCTACCGGATTGCGTCCGATCGCGGTGCCGACGGCGCGCGCGGCGGTGGGCCGTCCCAGGGTGCTGGCCAATTCACCATAGCTCGTCAGCCGGCCGGGCGGGATATTCAGCAGAGCCTGCCACACTTTGAGCTGGAAGGGCGTGCCGCGCAGATAGAGCGGCACGCGCAGGGCATCCGATCGGGGCGGGGACGCGTGGCCCGCCGTCGTGGTGTGGTGGTCGGCCGCCGGTTGAGCAGCCGCGTTCTGTGCGCCCAGTCGATCGAAGGCAGCAAGTGCTTGTGCGTGCAGCGGGTGCTCGCCCTCGAGATGCAGCGCGTTCGGATACTCGGCAACGAGATCCTGGCGTGCAGCCTCCCGGTCATCGGCAAACGCCAGGAAGCCGATGCCCTTGTCGGTGGCTGCCACCAGCACGTCACCGAAAGCGGTGGGCGCGAAGGTGTGGACCATCCGCAGACCGGCTCCGCCGCGCTTGTAATCGCCGGGGGTCATGCCTTCGATGCTGACGAACAGATCGTGCAATCGTCCGGTTCCCGAGAAACCGGAGTCCAGCGCAGCGTTCTGCACGCTGCCTTGCTGCGCCAGAATCCGTTTGGCATTTTCGATACTGATGTGCTGCAGCATCTTCTTGGGGCTGACCCCTGCCAGTGCCTGAAACTGGCGCTGCAGATGGTGTGGGCTGACGTGAACCTGGGCCGCCAGCTGTTCCAGTGAGGGCTGTTCCTGAAAGTGGTCGTACAGATACTCGATGGCTGCCGCGACGCGGGCAAAGGGCAGAGTGTCGTGTTGCATCGGGAGTTCCTCGCTTCGGGTGCGCCTCTGAGCGCGCATGCCTGTGTTACCTGCCCTTCAAGTCATCCAAGGATTCTGCGGCGTGGGCGCCTTGCCTTGCACGTCCGGTGGGGCTTTCGTGGGAAGGAATCAGTACATGAAACTATAGACAGCTCGGCATTGCCCGGCGACCCGATTCTTGCTCTCTTGAGACCGGCATCGGCCATCTGGCCCGCAGCCTTCGGCCATCCGATGGATTAACGGCAGCGTGCGGCTCCGGCAGAGTGGATGTCCTGTCCATCTCGTCTGGGAGCCGGATGATGAAGCCGGGTCGAGCGTTGTCGTGGGTGTTGCCGTTGCTGATGGTGCTGCTGGTGCCGGAAGAGGCGAGGTCCAACCTGAGATCCACGCAGGGGGCCGAGGCAAAAGCCGCGCCGTCGGGCATCGCCTCGGCGGCCAGTGGAGCAGCGCTGAAGGAAATCGGTGGCATGAGGATCACCAACGTACCCTCCCGTCCGCAGGACATTCCTGACGAGTATCGGAAGCTCCTGCTATCCCAGCCCCCGGCCGAGCAGGCCTCAACTCCCGAATGCCAAGCGCAGGGCAAGCCCGGAACTGGGTCTGCATCCGAAGCAAGCTCGGGGGAGAAACCTGGATGTGCATCGCAACCCGGACAGACATCGCAACCCGGAGAGAGGTTGACCGAGGAAGAGCGGGAGGCGCTCTGGGGCCGGGACAGTCTTGCACCCCCCAGACTCGACTGCAAGGCCACGCCGGCACCGGCGCCCTGTGCTGCCCAGGGGGTTGCCAGCCTGAACGCTGTCGGACAGCTGCCGGTGGCCGAGGGCAATCCAGTCAATCCTCTGACCGGCCAGAAATACCAGGTCGAGCTGGATGAGGCAGCCCTGCCGGGGCCGCTCGGGCTGGAAATCCGCCGCCACTACAACTCGGGGCTGACAGCTGTCGATCATCCGTTGGGACGGGGCTGGGTGTTCTCCTATGACACGCGGCTGTTTCTCACCCGCACAACGGTGCAGATCATCCAGGCTGATGGACATCGGCTGATCTTCCGGCGACCGCTTGAGGATGGCGGGCAGTCAGCGATGCCTTCGGCCCGGGGCGTGCAGGGGGTGGGCAAGGACGGCAGCAGCCGGCGTGCCACCGCATCGGGGGCCAGCAGAGGCCCATCGGGCGCAGTCAGGCACAGCCCCGGCGTGCCGATGCCCGACAAAGACGAAGCTGCGCTGTGCAGCAGTGAGAGGCCAGAGGATGGCATCGTCCGGCTGTTGCCCGAAGGCGGCTATCGTTGGGAATGGCCCAACGGGCGCTGGTTGGATTTCGATCGCCAGGGGTATCTGGTGCAGATCCGCGAACCGAAAGAAGGGCCGAAAGACGGACGACGGGCAGAGCCGGCCTTCTTCACGCTGCAGATCCAGCGTGACGCCCAGGGGCGCATGCAGCAGGTGACGGACCCCGCAGGGCGCACGATGCGCTTCGACTACGATCGGAACGGCCATCTGCGGCACATCGATCATCCGGGAGGTCGTTGGACGTATCGGCGCTCGGCACAGGGGCAGTTGCTGTTGGCCACGGCGCCCGGCGGAGCGCGCCGGCGCTATCGCTACGAGGATGCCGGCTTTCCCTTTGCCTTGACCGCTATCGAGGGGGAGGCGCCTGCACTGCGTCGCAGCGTGCGGATGGGAACGTGGCGCTACGATCATCAGGGCCGGGTCATCGAATATCAGGGGCCGAAGCAGCAGCTTCGCTTTGCCTACCATCCGGCCGATGCACAGGGCATCCACCAAACGGTGGTGACAGACAGCCAGGGGCGCATCAAGACCTATCGTTTCCGCGATGCCGGCGGGACATGGCAAGTGCTGTCGATCACCGGACAGGATTGCGCCCATTGCGAAGAGGCCGATCGCTACTTCCGTTATGACGCACGGGGGCGTCTCGTGGGGATGCGCCGACAGCTCGATGCGGCACAGGGCTCGTTGCTCAGCGTGTTCCGCATCGAGCATGACCGGCAGGGGCGCATCGCACGGGTCTGGCAGCGCGGCTGGCGTGTCGATTCCGAACTGCGCGACCAGCCGCCAGAACCGGAGGCGCGTCTCATGCTGTTCCGGCGTTACGAGTATGCCGACGATCGGAGTCGCTTGCCCAGCCTGGTGGCGCGGCCCAGTGTCGAGCCCGGCAAGGAATATACGGTGCGTTATCAGTATCGCCTCATCGCCGGGCAGGAGCGCCCGGTTCGGATCACCGAAGGCGGATACACGCACGGTCAGTGGATCGAGCGCAGCGTGACGATCGATTATGACGCGCAGGGGCGGGTGAGCAGGCTCGATGGTCCGCTGCCGGGCGAGCTGGATCGTATCGAGGTGCGCCGGGTCGCGGATGAACGTGCTGCGCGGCCGGAGGCCAGGGCAGCGGGCGGTGTCGCAGCACCGGCAGGGGGAGTGCTGCGGCCGGATGCTGTGCCGGGCGCAGACGGGGGGGTGAACAGGGGCGAGCGTTCTGGTGTTGAAGGCATCGATGCGAGCAAGCCTGCTCGCTTTGTCCTCGTCGATGGGCTGGGCCGTGAGGTCCACGTGGCGCAGCAGGCGCCGCGGGGCTGGCTTGCGAGCAGTCTTGCCTGGCTGCAGGACAATGGCAGCTTCCATCGACAGGCGGGGATGCTGCACCATCGGGCCGGCAACGGCGCCGAGCAACAGGTGGTGTTCGATGATTTCGGGCGCATCACCCAGACGCGCTCGCCGGATGCCGGGGTCGAGACCTTCTGGCACGACGCGGCCGACCGCGTGATCCGGCAGACCGACGCGACAGGGGCCGAGGTGCGGATCGACTACGATGATTTCGGCCGTCCGCTCGATCGGCTCGTGCTCGGTGCCGATGGTTGGCAGGAACGCACGCAATACCGGTATCAGGGGGCGCAGCTGGTCGAGGTGCAGCACCCGGTGGCCACCGAACGCTATGCGCACGACGCGCAGGGCAGGGTCGTGATGCGTGCGGCGACGATCCATCCGCCGGGCAGCGGGCGCGAGCAGCGCTTCGTCACGCGCTTTGGCTATACCGGCGACGGCCTGTTGCCCGTGCAGGTTA
The DNA here is from genome assembly GCA_041855185.1 of Lautropia sp. GTDB lineage: Bacteria > Pseudomonadota > Gammaproteobacteria > Burkholderiales > Burkholderiaceae_E > Lautropia. Next base: position 4,993 of record JBHADS010000485.1, read on the forward strand.
TCCTGCCCAATGGCGCCATAGTCGCGCGGCAGCTGGACGCGCAGCGCCACACGGTACATCTGCTGAATCAGAGCAGCAGGCAGGTGCCGTCGCTGCTGTACCGGCGCGAGCTGTGGGGCGCGAGACAGGGTGATGGCAGCCGTGTTGAGCGGTGGCAGTTCGGCAACCGGACCGAACGTCAGCTGCATTGGCGGCCGGATGGAAAACTGCTGGCCTTGCAGGATCGTGCCGTGAAGGTGGTGGACCCAGACTCCCGTCGGCTGGCGAGGGCGGCACTCAAGGGGGCGACGCCCGGGGCGCTGGAGGATGGAACGAAGGGCGACGGCAGCGGTGCGCCTTCGACAGCAGCGGACTGGCCGACGACAGTGCTGAGTGCGGAGCGGCTGCACTATCGGCCCGATGGCCGGATCGAGGCGATTCACAGCCCGGGCAGGTTGCAGCGCTTTGCCTACAACACGGGCGGCCAGTTGATCATCGCCGAGGATCAGGCGCTGGGCACGCAGGTGGGAGAGGCCGGCCCGGCAGACGCGCCTGCAGCCTGGTGGTACGCCTATGACGACAATGGCAATCGCCTCTTCACCGGCTGGTATCGGGCCGGGGAACATCCATCGGCACGGATGGATGCCGCCGTCGAGGGGAGGAAGGACGAGGAGCCGGATGTTCACGGCTCTCATGCACCCGTTGCTCCGGGCAGCAATCGCTATCGTGATCAGCCCTATGATGCGGCGGGCCGGCTTCTGCGCTGGCAGGGCTGGACGATCGACTGGCATCCGGGCGGTCAGATCGTCCGGATGCGTCACGAGGATGGCCGGCAGTTGCGTTACTTCCACAACCATCGCGGTGAGCGTGTGGCGCGTGAAGAGAATGGCCAGTGGAGCTTCTTCGACTATTACGAGGGCAAACTGCAGGCCGAGCAGAGTCCGGTCCATCCACAGATGCGGGCCTGGTGGTACGAGGGGGAGATTCCTGTGGTCGTCATCGAGGGCACGGGTGAGGCCCAGGTTCCCGACGCGGGGGCTCGCCAGACCAAGGGCCGATGGTTCGCCGGATGGCTCGGCGGGCGCGAGAAGCCGCTGTACCGGCTTTTCTGGCTGCACCTCGATCATCTGGGTCTGCCGCTGGCGATGAGTGACGAGCACGGGCGGCAGGTCTGGCAGCAGCAATACGGCCCCTTCGGGGAAAGGCATCCGTCGGCTCCCAAGGTGGGCAACCGTGCTGCCGATCCGCGCCTGCGCTTTCCGGGTCAATGGATCGATCACAGCACCGGACTGCACTACAACCTGATGCGGGATTACGACCCGTCCAGCGGTCGCTACCTGTCACCGGACCCGCTCGGGCTGCGCGCCGGGCCGAATCCCTATCTGTATGTCGGCGGCGATCCGCTGCGCCATGTCGACCCGAGCGGCCTGCTGCTCTTTGCCTTCGATGGCACCTTCAACGATGCCGGCGCACAGACCAATGTCTGGAAATTCGCGCAGCTCTATCGGGCGGGAGGAAACGGGGCCTCGCCCTGGGAAGGGCACCGCGCCTATCTTGCTGGGGTGGGCGTCATGGGCGGACCGAACACCGCGTATCGAACGCAGTCCAACGAGGGCACGGCCTTGGGTGAAGGGATTAGCGCTGAGCATTGGAAAGAGAACATCGAGTATCACGTGCAGCAGTTCCGCATGGCTGTCAACAATCTGAGGCCCGGTGAGACGCTGAATATCGACGTGGTGGGTTTCTCGCGCGGGGCCGCGCAGGCGCTGGAATTTGGGCGGCTGATTGCGCGGGAGCTGCGTTCCGGCCAGCTGGCCAATGCGCAGCAGGTGAATCTGCGCTTCATGGGGCTGCTGGACCCGGTGGCGACCAATATGTATGAGCTTGAACGCAATCGTGGCCCCTATGAGCTCGCGCGCGATCGGGGCGCTGGCAATCAGACTTCGCTGCCACAACGTGCGGATCTGTCCTGGGAGACGGCCTGCAACCCGATGGGCGTGGATGCGGAGTGGAAAAGCGTTCTGAACATCATCGCGGCCCATGATCAGCGTGATGCCTTTTTCAACACGGGCTCGTTGGGAAGTCAGCTCGTGCGGCACGGCGAGGCAGCTGCCCGTGAGGAATTTGCGCTGGCCGGGGCGCATTCGGACATCGGCGGAGGTTATGCCGATGGGGGCGACCTGTCGGACGTGGCGCTGTGGGCATTGATCGAAAGGGCACAGGCCGCAGGTGTGCAGCTTGTGGAGCCGCGGGCCGAGTGGCAGCGCGCCGATAACCCCCTGCTGCATATCGAATGGACACCTCTCGTTGATGGGAGCATGGATGGCCGCGAGGTTCTGGTGGATGGACAGTGGAAGTCTGCAGCAGCATCGGGTGTTCGCGGGATGGAGGTTGTGCATACCGATATCTGGCCGGATAGAAAGCCCGCGCAAGCCTATGAACATGGCGGGCTGGCCAGGTTGAACGGCGAGGCGATACCGATGAGTGAGCCAGCCAACATGCAGATGGGTGCCGCAGGTCCTGCCAACTTCCCGCCGCTGGGCGGCGTGCTCAGCGCCAATGTCCTGTCAGGGAAGCCCTTTGCCAGCCTGCCCGTGGACATGCAGAAATACTGTGCCTACCTGCTCGGGCAGAAGTTCCTGCAGAAGTGTCCGTACTAGGGCGTGTCAGGGACGGATTCGGGCCTGCGAAAGCCCCGCAGGGCGCGCAGAGCAAGTCGCCAGCCCCGCAGAACCTTGGCTGGCTGCAAAGGGGGCAATGGGGGCAACACAGCCGCACACGTCTGAAGGGGCTGTCGCTGTGGGCGGCGCTGAGAGGGCGTGAGGCGCTCCCCATATGTGGGGAGCGTTGCAGTGCCCGCCCTGGGGCGCGGCTCCCGGAGGGACGGGGCGGACAACGTTGCTGTAAAACGCGGGAGGTGTGGGCCGGGCGGGGGAGGCGGGCTTGTTATGATTGCTGCCTGCTGCC
>JBHADS010000486.1:0-2831 GCA_041855185.1 Lautropia sp.
ACGCTGCCCAGAATCAAGGTGCTGGAGATCATCCGCGGCAGTGAGGAGCGTCACCTCTCGGCCGAGGATGTCTTCCGTCGCCTGCTGGAGCAGGGGCACGATGTCGGCTTGGCCACGGTGTACCGGGTGCTGTCCCAGCTGGAAGGGGCGGGCCTGTTGAGCCGCAACGTCTTCGACGGCGGCAAGGCCGTGTTCGAGATGAACGAAGGCGATGAGCACGATCATCTGATCTGTATCAGTTGTGGCCGTGTCGACGAGTTCACCAACCAGGTGATCGAAAAGGTGCAGCACGAGGTGGCCGAGGAGCACGGCTATCAGCTGACCGAACGGCGGCTGGCGCTCTATGGGGTCTGTCCGGCCTGTCAGAAGACCAGCGGCCGTGGTCGGAGCTGACCAGATGATGGCTGAAGCGATGGACCCGACCACCGCAGAGCGCGCGGTGGCTGCGCTACTGGGGCGCTCGTCGGCTTGGCCGCTGCTTGAGCCCGCGCCCACAGCCGAGGCGCTGGGCAAGGTCTTCGATCTGGCCTTGCGTGCACCGGACCACGGAGGTCTGAAACCCTGGCGTTTCGTCACGGTGCAGGGCGAGGCCCGCAGGCACCTGGGCGATGTTCTCGTGAACGCCGCCCGTGCCCGTGGCGAAGACAATCCGGATCGTTTCCGGACCAAGCCCGAGGCCGCACCGCTGGTCATCGTTCCGGCCGTGCGTCTCGTGCAGGCTGCCAAGGTGCCCGAGATCGAGCAATGGCTGGCTGGAGCCGCGGCCGTCATGAACATGCTCAATGGCCTGCACCTGCTGGGCTATGGTGGCTTCTGGGCCACCGGGGGCAATGCCTTCGATCCTGCCGTGCGGGATGCGCTGGGCTTCGGCGCCGATGAGCGTCTGCTCGGCTTCCTGTTCGTCGGTACGCCAGGGCCGAAGGTCGAGCCGAAGAAGCGGCCCGAACATCAGGGCTTCGTGCGGGCGTGGACGGGCCCGGCCGCCTGAGCGATACCGCTGCCATCGGGCGGATGGGCCGCCCTGTGTACTTTCTCATTGCGCCTGCGCTGCAGAATCCTGGATGGTTCAGGGGGTTCAGGGGGCAACACAGTCATGTGTGCCCAGGGCGGCTATGGCGGGGACGAATACGTGCATGACACGCGCCAAGGAGCGGAGCCCGGATGTGCGCAGGCCGGATGTGCGCAGGCGCGTCCGGGCCTTTGCGTGTCTGGGGTTTCATTTGAAAAGAGAGGTCTGAAGCATGAAGAAGTGCCTTCGTTTCGGCATGCCGGCGCTGCTTGTCGGCGCACTGCTGTGCCAACCGATGCTGGCTGCTGCCAATGATCATGCGCACACGGCGCATCAGTCAGCCGGCGATCATCAGCCAGCCGATACTGCCGCACGCAAGGGGATCGTCATCGAGCAGGGCTACACATTCCCCTCCCGTCCCGGGGTGCCGAATGTCGGTGTCTATTTCGACAAGGTGCTCAATGCCGGTGAGCAGGCCGATCAACTGGTGTCGGTCCACAGCCGCATCAGCCAGCGCGCCGAGCTGCACGAGATGCAGATGGATGGTGAAGTGATGCGGATGCGCGAGCTGCCGCAGATCGATCTGCCCGCCGGTGCCGAGGTCGACATGGCCAAGGGCAGCTCCTACCACGTGATGCTGATCGGACTCAAGGAGCCGCTGAAGGCCGGGCAATCCTTCGATCTGGTGCTGAATTTCCGTCATGCGCCGGCGCAGACCGTGCGGGTCGAGGTGCGCGAGGCGGCCGGGAAGGCCGGACATGGTTCACATGGCCATGGGGGACACGGTGCCCACGGGGCCAAGCATTGATCACGGCTTGATCACTGCTGCCGAGGTGTCGTCAGGGCTGGGGGCAAACAAAAAGGCTGGTTCCTTGCGGTTCCAGCCTTTTTTGTGGTTCACCCTAAAGGGCCTGAGCGATCAGGCTTCGGGGCGGATGTTGGACGCTTGTTTGCCTTTGGGGCCTTGCACCACGTCGAAGGAGACTTTCTGCCCTTCTTTCAGCGTTTTGAAACCCTGGGTCTGCACCGAACTGAAGTGTGCGAACAGATCTTCGCCGCCTTCGTCCGGGGTGATGAAGCCAAAGCCTTTTGCGTCGTTAAACCACTTGACGGTCCCCGTTGCCATACTTTCGAGATTCCTGCTTATTCAAACTTAAGGCCATGCGTTTTTTTGATACTAGGTAGTGTTCGAGGGCGCGGGCCATGTTTACCCCCGAATACTATGGAAAGCTATTCTTTGATAAAGCACATCATCAAGTCAAGCTGAAATATCCGAACGGTGGTTTTTTGAGGGGGAATGGCATTTTTTTTAGGTCTCATTCGGTGTCCGAACCTTGGGGGCTACCTGTGGAGTCGGCCTTAAGTGAGCGTTTAAGTTGAAGAAATGGCAATTGGAGACATTTTTTTACTTTAGTGTTATCTTGGTAAAATGGACGGCGCTGTGGAGCGCTGGCAACATTTTCGAGCGAGAGGCGGGGCGGTGTTCGGGGCAGATCGGCACGCTGCCGGGCTCGCTGGCATCGGTGCCACAGGCAACTTTCCGGACGGTCGGTCGGGGAGTACGAGCGGCGCTACGGGCAGGGGCTTTGCTGATACGCTCTTGGTTTTCGGGCGAGTGTCCACATAGTAAGATGAACGATCACCCCCATCGGGGCCCGGCGGAGCCACGGCCGGGCGTCAGCGGCTTGGCACATCCACTGCGTGGATGGGCGGCGGCGGCAAGCCCCCTCGATCAGTGGGCATCTTCTCACTTGTACGGCATGGCTCAATCGATAGAATCGAACAGATGACGACATCCAGTGATTCTTTGGTCGTTCAGGAG
>JBHADS010000487.1:0-3136 GCA_041855185.1 Lautropia sp.
CATCTTGTGGCACAGACTGCAGTATTCACGGGACATCAGGGTCAGTTTCATCGCAACGCCTTTTTCATTAGCCAGCGTGATAGTACGCCAGACCCACGATTCGGCATGAACCGACGGCACAGTGTCACATTGTGAACTATTTTGAAATAGCCTGCGCTCAAAGCGCCTTGCAGGGGTCAGGCTATGCGGCCCGGCGGATACGGCACCACGCCCCGGCATCGGTCAGCGAGGCAAGATATCCACTGTCCGAAGGCCAAGCGCCGCCAGAAGGCTGGGCAACAGCCCCCTTTCCCCGAAACGCCTCAAGCCAGCCCGAACACGCCGGTGTTGTCTGGACGCTGTCCCGACCTGTCACGCTTCATTCAACGCATAGACATAGGCGTCGACCGAACGCCCATCCTCCATCTGCACGGCGGCGATCACCCGCTGGTAGCCGGGCCCCTCGAATTCATCCAGCGTCGGCCAGAAATCGGCCAGCCGCTCGGCCGAGAACACGAGACCATCCACCGCCTCGCCCTGCTCGTCCGGCACGATCCCCGGAAAGCCTTCCAGCGCTCCCCAGCCCTGCATCAGCAAGCGGCCGCGGATCTTGCCCGGCTCCCACGCGCCCCCCAACGGCGCCAGGATGTGCGCATTGGGTTTTCCGGGCGCCAGCGTGCCATAGACAAACAAACGATCGACCATCATGCCTCCTCGAAGCCAAAACCGCCCAAGTGTCCCCCTTTGCGCCCGCCCCTGCAAGCCAAACCCCGGCTCGCACTGGGTCCTCTGATGCCGCATCCACCGATGCCGGCCTGTCGAGCCCCCCGCAGATGGTGCAAAATGTCGCCCGGCGACGTGGAGCGCCTTGCGCACTGATTCGTCCCCACGAAAATTCGTCGCCGCGAAAGCCCTTCCTTTTCGCCCCTTCCCCTGCCCCTGAGAGAGCCCCCATGACCACACCCGGCACCGATCCGCGGCCTGCGCGCTGGACCCTCAAGACACAGGGCGTCATCGGCCCCGATGAGCGCCTGCCCTGGCCCCAGATGATGGCAATGGGCCTGCAACACGTCGTCGCCATGTTCGGCGCCACCGTGCTCGCCCCGCTGCTGATGGGCTTCGACCCGAACGTCGCCATCCTGATGTCCGGCGTCGGCACCCTGATCTTCTTCTTCATCGTGCGCGGCAAGGTGCCCAGCTACCTGGGATCGAGCTTCGCCTTCATCAGCGTCGTCATCGCCGCGACCGGCTATGCGGGCGTGGGCGCCAATGCCAACCTCGCACCGGCGCTGGGCGGCATCATCGCCTGCGGCCTGCTCTACTCGCTGATCGGACTGATCGTGATGGGCACCGGCACCGGCTGGATCGAGCGGATGATGCCGCCGGTCGTCACCGGCGCCGTCGTCGCCGTCATCGGCCTGAACCTGGCGCCGGTTGCCATCAAGAGCGTCAGCGCCGACAACTTCGACCGCTGGATGGCGCTGGCCACCGTGCTCAGCGTCGGCGGCGTCGCCGTGTTCACCCGGGGCATGCTGCAGAAGCTGCTGATCCTGGTCGGCCTGCTCGCGGCCTACGCGCTCTATCTGATCCTGACCAACGGCCTGGGCCTGGGCAAGCCGATCGATTTCGCGCCCGTCGCCCAAGCGGCCTGGTTCGGGCTGCCCCGATTCACCGCGCCCACCTTCCAATGGGAAGCCATCCTGCTGATCGCCCCGGTCGCCCTGGTGCTGGTCGCCGAGAACCTCGGGCACATCAAGGCCGTCTCGGCCATGACCGGCCGCAACCTCGATCCGCACATCGGTCGCGCCTTCCTCGGCGATGGCGTCGCCACGATGGTCTCCGGCTCGGTCGGCGGCACCGGCGTCACCACCTACGCCGAGAACATCGGCGTGATGGCCGTCACCCGCGTCTACTCGACCCTGGTCTTCGTCATCGCAGCCCTGGTGGCCATCGCGCTGGGCTTCTCGCCGAAGTTCGGCGCCCTGATCGCCACCATCCCACCGGCCGTCATCGGCGGCGTGTCGATCGTGGTCTTCGGTCTGATCACCGTGGCCGGCGCCAAATTCTGGGTCGATCATCAAGTGGACTTCAGCGACAACCGCAACCTGATCGTCGCCGCCGTCACCCTGATTCTCGGTGCCGGCGACTTCACCCTCGAATTCGGCCGCTTCTCGCTGGGTGGCATCGGCACCGCCACCTTCGGCGCCATCCTGCTCAACCTGATGCTGCGGCAACGGCGCCCGGAGCACTGAGCGGGACAAGGCACCCGGGGCCGGTTCGGACAGAATCATGCAAGGGCGCAGGCAGACGGATTTGCCCTGGCCCGAGCCGGCCATGCCCATTCCGGCCGGCAGCCACGGCCTCTGCCCCCTGTCGGCTGCCGGAGCGTCACACCAAGGACCCATCCCGTGAAAGACGAAAACACGCCACAGCCCCCACCCCGGACCCCGTTGCCGATCTATCAGGTCGATGCCTTCACCGACCAGTTGTTCCGGGGCAATCCGGCCGCCGTCTGCCCGCTGCCCCGGTGGCTGCCGGACGAGACGCTGCAAGCCATCGCCCGCGAGAACGCACTGCCGGAAACCGCCTTCTTCGTGGCAACGGATGGGGACGAGGCGGGCCGTGGGCCGGACATGGGTACCGCCGGCGACTCGGGCACCAGCCACAGCCCCAGCCGCGGCCCCGGAACAGGCAAGCACTTTGCCATCCGCTGGTTCACCCCGGATGTCGAGATCGATCTGTGCGGCCACGCCACGCTGGCATCGGCCCACGTCATCGCCCGCCACCTGAATCCGGCCGTGGACGAGATCTGCTTCCAGTCGCAGAGCGGTGCGCTGCGGGTGCGCATCGACGGCGACTGGATCGTGCTGGACTTCCCGTCCCGCCCGCCCGTGCCTGCCGACGCTCCCGCCACGATCCTGCAGGCGATGGGTGCCACACCGCGCGCGGTGCTCAAATCACGCGACTGGGTGCTGGTCTACGACGACGCGGAGGTCGTCCAAGGGCTGAAGCCGGACGAACGCCTGCTGGCCCGGCTGGCCCCCGGCGGCACGGGCCTCGAAGGCATCATCGCCACCGCACCGGGCAGCGAAGGGCTCGATTTCGTCTCCCGCTTCTTCGTGCCGGGCGGCAGCATCTTTGAAGATCCGGTCACGGG
>JBHADS010000488.1:0-3799 GCA_041855185.1 Lautropia sp.
CTATTCGCCGGACAGCTCGCTGCCCGTCCCCCACGCCACCTACCGCGACCCGGCCATCAGCGGCGATCACATCGTCAACTACATGGCACCGGGGCAGACGGTGCGGGCGCTGCTTCGCCACAGCAACAGCGGCGCCATCACCCACGACGATGTCGTGCTCTGCGACATTCTGGACCGCAGCGCCTTCGACCTGGGCAACAACTTCTCGGCCGAAATCCCCGCCTACAGCCTGAAGGACGCTGGTGCCGTGACCCAGATTCGATATGGCGCGCCGCCGGCCGGCACATCGCGCTATTTCAGCAGTACGGACAGCGCGCCCGGCCCCTATGAGGTGCGGGGCAGCGGCTCGGTGATCGGCACCTCGGCCTACGCGCAGGCCAGCTGCAAGAACCCGGACATCCGCTGGTTCGATACCCCGCAGCAGGCCGAGGCGGCCGGTGGCCTCGTCTATGTGCGCGGCCACATCAACCGGGTTCTGCCCTCGGCGTCGGCCAACCTGATCATCCAGGGGCTGATTCTGCGCAGCACCTGGGCCGAAACCGTCAGCGTGCAGACGCCGACCGCCACCGTGCGTCGCAAGGGAGCGCCGATCGAGACCAACACGCTGATCCGCAACCGGGGCGAGATCGAGGCAGCCAACTACAAGCACGTCTATCCGCATTTCCGTGACCATCTGCAGGTGGTCGAGTCGCAGACGCTGTCCTCGATCACCAAGGAGATCATCCAGCCGAGCACCGGCAACACCGCCCCGATCGATGCCGGCAAGACGCTGACCTATCGGCTCACCCCCTTCTACAGCACGCTGTTTCCGCCCAAGGCCGACACGGTGACGGTGACGGATATCCTGCCGCCGGGAGCCAGCTATCGCAAGGGAAGTGCCACGCTCGGCGGTCAGCCGAGCGAGCCGGAAATCCTGCTCGACACCCCGAATACCGGTCAGACCACGCTGCGCTGGACCTATCCCGACCGGACCCCGTATCAGGGCGCCAATGACGACCCGGGTGCGGCGCTGCCCGCGATCGAGTTCGATGCCGAACTCAGCCCGATGCTGCCCGACGACCGGATCATCCGCAACGTGGCCAGTACCGGCGATCGCAAATACAACCAGGAGCGGATCTGCAACTACAACAGCAGCCGCGGCGAGTTCGTCAGCTACAACCCCTATTCCAACGTCACCGGCAGCTGCCCCCGTGCCACCATCTCCGAGATCCGGATCAAGTCCCAGCCCAATATCGTGCTGCAGAAATCGACCTCGGTCGACACCATCGAGCCGGGCGATCCCTTCGATTACAGCCTGCGGGTGGTGGCGATCGGCCAGACACTGCGTCCCCCGGACCTGCCGGATCTGATCGACATCCTGCCCTTCGACGGCGACGGCGACACGCGCACCAGCCACGATTTCCAGGGGCGCGAGCCGGCCTCGACACTCAATGCCCGCGCCTACCGCCTGGTGTCGGTCACACCGTCGGCACTCGATCCGAACGCACGCATCTACTACACCAACCGGCCGCCGCGTGAGATCCACAACGGCCCGCAGCACAGCAGTAACCGCATTCCCGGCGGCGAGACCCGCTGGTGCCTGGCCAGCGAGCTGGGCCAGCCGGGCTGCCCGGCCGACATCGGTGAAAGCACGGCCGTGCGGATCAGCCCGACGCTGACGACGCTGGGGCCCGCCCAGCCCTATGATGTCCGGCTGAACCTGATCTCCGACCCTGTGCTCGCCGTCGATGGCAGCCGCTTCGCCAACCATGTGGTGATGCAGCCGGCCGACCCGAGAAGCGCCCTGCTGCTGGTCCAGTCGCAGGCCGGGCTCTACGTGCAGGTGAAGGACAAGACCGGCAGCCTGTCGGGGCGCGTGTTTGCCGATATCGCCCGCAATGGCAGCTTCGAGGAGGGCGACTGGGCACTGCCGAACCAATGCGTGCAACTGAGTGGCACCGCCGACAAGGGGCACAGCATCACCTTGTCCACCCGCACCGATGCCGAGGGACGCTACAGCTTCGGCAAGGCACAAGCCAGCAGCATCCATGCCAGTGCCGACTGCAGCGGTGAACCCATGCCGATCTTCGGCGGGCTGATGTCCGGAAATTACGCGCTGACACGCAGCCCCGCGGATGCGCAGCCCGCGGCCGGCGGCATCCACGCCGGCAGTGCCGGCGGGACGGTGGCGGGCACGCGCATCCACTCGATCTCGATCGCCGAGGGCGCCGAGGGCACCGACTACAACTTCACCGAGCACCCGGCCCTGCCCCGCCTGAGCCTGCTGGCGCAGGTGCGCAACGACCACGGCGGCCAGGCCAGCCCGGATCAGGCGCAACTGAGCGCCCGCCAGCCGGACAGCGCGAATGCGGCACTGCAGGGCCAGGGCGGTGCAGCCACGCTGAGCGACATCGAAGTGCCGGCCGGCCGCTATCAGCTGGCGGGCAGCGCACTGAGCGGCTACCGCCAGCAAGGCTGGAGCTGCACAGTCAACGGCACCCCCGTCCCGCTGGAGGCGGCTGCCGGCTCCGGCGGACAGACGGCGGACAGCCTCCCGGTGCCATCGCTGCCGCTCACCTATGGCGATGTCGGCATCTGCACCCTGCTCTATGGCGACCAGCCGGCGCGGCTGACCCTCGTCAAGACCGTGACCAACAGCAATGGCCGCACGGCGGAGCCCGGCGACTTCCGGCTTCATGCCGACGGTCCCAGCCCCTTGTCGGGATTCAGCGGCAGCGCGGACGTGACGGCCGTCGAGGTGCTGCCCGGCAGCTACAGCCTGCGCGAGGACAACCTGCCCAACTATGTGCCGGGTGCCTGGCAATGCAGTGCCGGCACGCTGACCGACAGTACGCTGGCCCTGGGCAATGGCGAGGATGCCACCTGCACCATCAACAACACCGACCAGCCGGTCAGCCTGACCCTGGTGCTGGATATTCTCAACGAGCACGGCGGCATGGCGCAGCCCAGCGATGCTCCCCTGCGGGCCGAAGGGCCGGATCAGGTCCAGGGCATCAGCGGCACCCGGCCCGTGACGGTGGCGCCGGTCCGCCCCGGGGTCTACGAGCTGGGCGAGCCGGTGCTGCCCGGCTACCGCACCGGCAAGTGGGTCTGCTCCGGCGGCGTTCTGAATGGCAGCACGCTGACGCTCTCCGACCAGCAGAACGTCACCTGCCGGATCGAGCTGAAGGACATTCCGGCCGAACTGAAGGTCTCCAAACAGGTGGAGGGCACCGCGCAGCCGGTCGAGGGCACCGACAGCGACTACTGGGTCGGCTACACGCTGACCGTGCAGCACGAAGCCGGCGCCGATGGCCTCTATGATCTGAGCGACCTGCCTGCCTTCGACGCGGACGTGCAGATCATCGACACCCGTGCCAGCCGCAACGGCCAGCCGCTGACGCTGCCCGCCGCCCAGGACGGGCGCTGGACGCTGGCCTCCGGGCAGCGCCTGGCGATCGGTGCCGAGGATGTCTACCAGATGCAGTTCCGCATCCGCGTGCCCTACGGCAGCAACACGGCCAACAACAGCTGCGCCACCAGCGGCACGGCCGAGGGCCAGGGTCTGTTCAACCGCCTCAGCCTGAACAACCGTGCTGCCGAGGCGGCCGATGCCCCCGCACAGAGCGCATCGGCCTGTCTGGATACGCCGGTGCCGATCTCGAAAGCGGCACTGTCGATCGAAAAGACCAGCGCCAGCCGCTCGGCCGAGGTCGGCGATCTGATCAGCTACCGGCTGCGCGTGCGCAACACCGGCGAAGGGCCGGCGCTCTCGCCGGTCATCGTCGACCGGCTGCCGCGCGGCTTCCGGCTCGAAGCC
>JBHADS010000489.1:0-4547 GCA_041855185.1 Lautropia sp.
CGCATCTCACTGACCGCAACCGCTGCACTGCCGGCGCTGGGCCAGAAATTCTGAGCGGCTCTTGAGGGTCGACACCGGTAATCGGATCGTTGCCGCACTGAACAGCGCCCCGTTCCAGGTCGCCTCCATTTATGCGGCTGAACCGAGGGAGAGCAGCTTTACGCCGTCTGGCCGCAGTTCGCCCTTGGGCGACACGTGCCGGTAGAGCGTCTGCCGGGTAATCCCGAGTTCTTCGCAGAGATCGCCCACCTTGGTTTCCGGTTGCCCCATGCTGGCCATCGCCAGGCGTAGCTTGGCGGCGGTCATCTTGAAGGGGCGCCACCCTTTCCTGCCGCGAGCGCGCGCCGAGATAAGTCCAGCGACTGTTCGCTCGGAAATCAACTCACGCTCGAACTCGGCCAGCGCGGCAAAAATACCGAACACAAGCTTGCCGGCGGCAGTCGTCGTGTCGACCGCCGCACCGTGACCGGTCAGGACCTTCAGGCCCACGCTACGCGCAGTTAGGTCGTGCACGGTGTTGATCAGGTGGCGCAGATCACGGCCAAGCCGATCGAGCTTCCACACGATCAGCGTGTCCCCTTCACGAAGCGCCTTCAGGCAAGCAGCCAACCCTGGGCGATCATCGCGCCTGCCCGAGGCCAGATCCTCGTAAAGGTGCGCAAGGCTCACACCAGCGGCGATGAGCGCATCGCGTTGCAAATTGGTGGACTGGGATCCGTCCGCCTTCGATACCCGCATGTAGCCGATCAGCACCTTTTCACCCGTCACGTATACGTTCGATTATGTGACAGTGTGCACCGGAAAGTTCTGGTCGTCAAAATTTGTCACTTAACCCGTCATTCTGTCTAAGACATGCAAAGGGTCCATCAGCCTCGTAATGTGACAGAAATTCCGGGGGAATGCCTTCCTTTGCAAAGGTGGCGCGCAACTGTTCCAGGGAAGCGGGATCGCGCCGACCATAGGAAGCCAACGCGAACAGGGGTCTCCTCGTTTTCAGTGCAATAAGTGACGGTACGAAAAGCTAGCACTGGCGCGGAGGTGGTGTTGGTAGATCGTTGATTTCATTGACTTTCCTGTTCACTTTCAAATCTGCGATTCGTGGCGTCAAACCGTGGTCGGTTTCATCCATTGGTGCCAGTTATCGATGCATTTGGCCGCGAAGGCAGGATTTGGTCAGCATAGCGGTCAACCGGGAAGCGAAACACACCCCGCAAGTTGATGCTCTCCAGCCTGGTGGGCGCAATCTTCCCGATCAGTTCCGGTGGAATGACCTGGCGGCGGTTCGACCAGCGATCCAGGACCGCCTGCATCTGTGAGGTATTCCACGCCATCACGATGTTGGCCATCAGGCTCAACGCATCGGCCACAGCCTGCATTTCATCGACACGTTTGGCCTGCGCCGGGCTGATCCGGCCGGTATAAATGGCGCGCTTGAGGGCGTTAACAGCCTCGCCCCGATTGAGCACCCGGCGCAACTCGTTCCTGAAAGCGTCCTTGACAAAGTAGTCAGCCAAAAACGCCGTACGCAGCAACCGCCCCAATTGCACGCCAGCCTCATAGATTGGATCGCCCTGGGCGGCAGAACCGAACCGCGCAAGAGCTGCCACCGCACTGGCATGTCCGCTCATGACCGAGGCTGCCAGGTGCACCAGACTATCCCAATGCTTTTCGATCAAAGCGACGTCGACATTGGCTTCGCACACCGCAGCGATTTCTGCGGGCACTTTGGTGCCGCGTGGCACAAAGAGGTGGCGCTGTTTGAGTTCCTTCAACCGCGGGCAAAGATCAAAACCAAGCAAACGGGCATGTGACATGGCAAAGTCGGTGTAGCCATGGGTATCCACAGCAAGCTGGCTGGTCTCCAGCTTTTCTTGGCGGATGACACCTTCAATGGCCACGCCCGCCTGGCGCTCATTGAGCACAAAGGGCTGCGCATGGAAGATGCCCCACCGGTCTTTTACATGGGAGTAGATTCCAATGGAAGGTGTGTTGCGCCGAGGATCAAGCCGGGCTTGCCACACCCGTTTGGTGGTCTCCATGCTCATCATGTCAGAAGATGCCAAATCGGACCGCCCCCAGGTGGCGGCAATCGGGTGTCGCTGCATGAATTCCAGCACAGCCTGGCAGGCCTGGCTCAGACGCCGTTCGTCCCGCGCCCAGCGCATGGCCTGGCGAATGCTGGTGGCAGACAATTGCGGAATCATGCGCGCGCATTCGACCGCAGTCAGACTGGTGCCGTGGGCCATGATGCCGGCATAGACCATCAGCAGCTCGTCGGTAGAGCGCGGCTCACGTCCGAGCATGATCCAGCTAAAGCGCACCTGGGCGTCAACGGCCAGAATCACTTCCGGCAATTGAACCTCACCGATGCGGTGATCCAAAGCCGCGCGCAGCTTGGTCACTTCTGGGTCTTCGTCCTCTGCGGGCAATGGCGACAAATGGAGTTCATCATCCACGCGCAGTACGCCACTGCGGGCTGCAGCGGCCACCGCATCGACACCGGCAGTTACTCTGGCCAGCAAAGGCTTCAAGAAAGTGGCAGCCTTGCTGGGTAACGATAGACGGGCATAGTGTTTCTTGGACTCTGCCTGCCAACGCTCGTCCGTGAAGAACAAGCGCGCACGACCCCGAAAGCTCAGGCTGTGCTCAATCCAGACCGAGCCATTGCGCACCGCGCGGCGCAGGGCAAACAGGGTGGCCACCTCCAACGCCTGAAACGCCCGTTCCCGGTCTGGGCTGGAGATCGAAACCTGCCAGATCATTCCCAGACTTGGTGCCACCACTTCAACTGGCAGCTTTCTGGATCCTTTGAGATATAAAGCTTGCAGCTTGGCAAGGTACTCGATGGCAGGATGCTCGCCGGTGGCCTGCCAGGGCAGCTTTGCAATGGCGACGAGCAACGACCGCACGGGGCGAATTCCATCAATCAATCCCTCGCGGACCAGGGAGGCCCTGCTCGGTGGTTTGCGTTTCTGGGTTTCGGTGATCAAGGCTTCAAGACGGGCACGCAACTCAGCATCTGGCACCGCACCTTGCGCGCTCAAGGCAACAAGTTCGCCGAGCAGCGTTTTGTACATTGCGGCCCAATTGACGGTAGCGGGGACATCGGCGGCAGCCTGACGCCACAGATCGGCGATCCGGCGCTGCACCATAAGGATCAACTGGTCTGTGGTGGTGAACAGGCAATACCGAAGAAAGCATGCGACCTCCACGGTGCGCGCTGGCTCTTTGATCTTGGCTCCGGCTGAGGGCGGCCTGGAGACAAGTCGGCGCGCGTAGCGGCGCAAGATGAGATCGGGGATGTCTGCCAGGTGCTTATGAACGTCCAGCGTGTAAAGCAGGTCGATGCGCTCCAGTACCTCGCTGATTTGGCGGGTTGAGTGTTTCGCCGGTGCAGCCCATAGCCAACTCTGCTGGGTTTGTCCATCTGGGCGCAGCTCTGAAACTGAGGCTCGCCAGCGATCAAGTGTTGCTGGATCAACGCTGGCGGCGATGGCGGTGCCTGTTTCAACTTCAAGCTGGGCAAGTGCCGCCGCAATCAGTGTCCGAATTGCCCGCTCGTGCACGATCACCAGCTTGTTCTTGTACAGCCATTGACGCGCCCGCACGAGTAGCTGATCGCGGTCGGCGCAGCGCGCCACTTCGTCGCGCAGTTCACGTACCAGTGAGCGGCGCTGGTGCTCGCTCATCCACTGGAATCCAAGGACCGTGCAGGCTACTTGTTGGTGATCGAATAGCGTGCGCCCGCGTTCATACATGGCTCTCAGCGAGGCGACTTCTGGTGCTGCAATGCCAAGCTCGTTGCCAAGGTGGCGCCACAAGGCTACTGGAATTACCCGAAAGGCACCGAGCAAACGCCCACTCATGCGCAGGAAACCAATATGGAGCGCCAGACCAAGCTTGTGGGAATCACCTCGGCGTGCATTGATTGCGTCGCGCTCGGCACCATCGAAGGTGAAAAATGCCTTCATCTCGAAGTCGCTGATATCGCGGGGGAGCCCACGCATCCCCAAAAACGTTGTGTGCCAACCCTGCATCGTGAACCTCAAAAGTGGGAGGCCACCATACCCGTTTACAAAGCGAACAGGAAAGTCAATGAAATCAACGGTCTACCCAGACCACCCCCGCGCCAGTGCTAGCTTTGCGTACCGTCACTTATTGCACTGAAAACGAGGAGACCCCGCTCAGCCGCAAGCCTCCGTGGCCAGGCTTGGATATGAACAGTGGCATGCCACCACGATGACGGAACCAGCGCGTGCCCACGTTGAATTGGCTGTGTTCGGGATGGCGGATCTCGTTCCACAGGGCGCGGCAGCGCTCACTCAGCCAGGCATTGAGTTCGACAAAGGAACTGAAGCGATGTCGGGCCGCCTCGATCCAGATGCGCCGACGGCTGTACTGCACGTTCTTCTCCACGCGCCCCTTCTCCCAGCCCGCCGCGACGTTGCAGAAGTCAGGGTCGTACAGGTAGTGCGCGCACATCACCGAGAAGCGCGCGTTGACAGTGCGGCCCTTGCCCTTGTGGACCTTGTCGACGGCGGTAAGCC
>JBHADS010000490.1:0-3523 GCA_041855185.1 Lautropia sp.
GCGATGATGAAATCGACCGGCACCACATCCGGACCCTGGTGCAGCTGCTGGAAGAAGGAGTGCTGGGCATTGGTGCCCGAGACGCCCCAGATCACCGCCGAGCTGATGTACTGCAGGTGCGAACCGTCGATCTTGGCCGATTTGCCATTGCTCTCCATGATCAGCTGCTGCAGGTAGGCGGGCAGCAGACGCAGGCGCTCGGCATAGGGGATGATCGCCTGGCTGGTGCAGTCCAGCACGTTGCGGTTCCAGATGCCGACCAGACCCATCCAGACTGGCAGGTTCTGCTGGAAGGGGGTGTTCAGGAAATGGCGGTCCATGGCGGCTGCGCCGTCCAGCAGCTGCTCGAAGACCTGCGGACCACAAGCGATGGCGATCGAGGCACCGACGGCCGACCACAGCGAGTAGCGGCCGCCGACCCATTCCCAGAAGCGCAGGATCTGCGTGGCCGGGATGCCATATTGCTCGGCGGCATCGGGATTGGCGGTGATGCCGATCAGGTGCTGCATGCAGGCGCTGCGCTCGGCGCCCGATGCCTGCAACCAGCTCAGTGCCGCTTCGGCGTTGGCCAGGGTCTCGCGGGTGGTGAAGGTCTTGGAGACCACCAGGAAGGCGGTGGTGGCCGGGTTCAGCCCTTGCAGATTGCGGGCCAGATCCGCCGGATCGACGTTGGCGACGAAGCGTACATCCGGGCTGTCGGCCGTGGCCAGCGCGTCGACGACCAGCCGGGGGCCGAGGTCGGAGCCACCGATGCCGATGCAGACCAGCGCACGCAGTGGCTGGCCGTCATGGCCGCGCAGCTCGCCCTGACGGAAGCGGTTGGCCAGCTCGACGATGCGCTGGCGCTCGTGCTGGGCCAGCGTGTTGGCTTCGACATGGGTGGAGGCGCCACGCAGCGCTGCATGCAGCACCGGCCGTCCTTCCGTGGTGTTGATGGCTTCGCCGCTGAACATCAGCTGGCGGGCTTCTTCGAGGCGGGCGCTCTTGGCCAGATCCATCAGCGCGCTGACGGCACCGGCGTCGATGCGCTGCTTGCTGAAATCAGCAACCAGACCGGCAGCTTCGAGGGTGAACTGGGCGGGGCGGGCGGGGTCCGAGAGCAGGCTGCGCAAGCTGACATCAGCCAAGCGGCGGCCCTCACGTTGCAGGATTCTCCAGGCGGCCCGGCGTGCACCGATGTTGGGGAGGGTAGTGGCTGATCGCTTCGTTTGCATGTTGTCCATGACGGAAGGCACCGCAAAAAACGGGGTCAGGTGAATGACAGATGGCCGTGCGGGAGCAAGTCGATCACAATGGCTTGCGGGAATGGGAGGAGGAGACGGGCTGCCCTGCGCATCGATATCACCTGGCGCCTGCGTCCAATTGCTCTCGGCAGGTCATCAATGTAAAGAACGGAAACCGGGTTTTTGCCCGGGCCGTGCAGCCATAGTGCCATAAAGCAGCCATTCCCCGGGGGTAAACCCCAGCGCGGCATGTTGATCTATACAGATTGTTTCACGCCCGTACCCAATATGCCGCGTTTGGCTGCGCACTATGCAGCTTTTTTGCCATGTCGGCGTACTGCGGCCCACAGCAGGCTGAGCCAGCCCAGGAGGAAGCAGCTGCCGCCGATCGGGGTCAGCATGCCCAGCGGACGCGTGCCGGTCAGCGCCAGCGCATAGAGGCTGCCCGAGAACAGCAGGATGCCGGCAACGAAGAAGCCCGCGCTCCAGCGCAGCGCGCAGCGCGGAAGATGGGGGGCGAGCGCCGCCAGCACCAGCAGCGTCAGTGCGTGGTACATCTGGTAGCGCACCGCCGTTTCATAGACCACCAGCATGTGGTCCGACAGCAGGGCGCGCAGCCCATGTGCGCCCATGGCGCCGGCCGCCACGGCCAGGCCGGCGAACAGGGCGCCCGCGCCCAGCAGCAGCGGGCAGAAGGCCGGGGTGGTGGCAGAAGCGGTGGGAGAGGCGGAGCAGGAGGCGGTCTGAGGTGCGTTCGACATGCTTGGGCTCTGGATCGGTGGGTGAAGCGTGGTCTGCAAGGACGTGCAGGGCAGCGGGCAGGCACGCTGGAGGGAAGGGAAAACGGCGCGAAGCCGGCATCGGGGCGGAAAGCCGGTACAGGCGATGGGGGGAGCGGGGCGGTCTCAGTGGTGCGCCGGGGGATCGTGGAAGGTCTCGTCGGCGCCGGTATGCACGACCGTGCCGACGAAGCGAGGCTGCATCGGCCCTTTGCCGCCGGCCGCCGACGCGGTATCCACCCGTTCGCCGCCGGTGCCGGCACGGAAGTTGCCGGTGCGCTGGCGCAGCACCTGCTCCCGGTGGGCATCTTCCTGGGCGCGGTTCGTGTCCAGTCCCATCGCCCGATAGGCCAGCTGCAGCACGTGCAGCTCTTCGGGCGTGACCTGTCCGTCGGCGCCGGCGACGGCCACGATGAAGCGGGCAACCGCCTCTTTGGCATGGCTGTCCAGCGCCTTGATGCGCTGACCCACGCCGCCCAGGCTGTTGGGGGTATGGCGCATCAGGCGCACATGAGCCAGCAGCCGCCGGTGCTCGTTCTCGGAGAGCTGGGGCCAGGCGGCCAGGCGCTTGCGGATCTGCTCCAGCTCTTTCAGGCAGAAATCGCCATCGGCATTGGCCACCGATTCGGCCAATTGCAGTGCCACCAGTGCGGCCTGGAAGGAGGGGGACTCGGCCTTGCGGGCATCGGGACTTTCGGCCACCAGCAGCACGACGGGCTCGTCCTGCTTCGGCATGCTGGCCCCGCCGAGCACATCGGGCACCATCGACACCCGATGATCGGCAAGCACCGAGAGGACTTCGAGCAGCTTCGGCCGCGTCAGGGCCGATTGCAGCCCCAGCTCACGCCACAGCTCCGGCAGGGAGGTGACACGCATGTCGCCGCGCAGCCGGTTCTTCAGGTGGGTCAGACGCAGCCTCGCCGGGTTGGGCCACAGGCGCACGGGCAGCATCAGCAGCGCGTCCACTTCGCCGGCTTCCTCCGGGTTCTTCTCGATGTAGCGGCTGTAGTCCGTGATGTCGTCGGTGGCCTGTTCGACGATCCGGGCCAGCTGGCGGATGGGAGCCCCCGAGGCCGAGACATCGGGCAGGTCCCCGAAATCCAGCCGGATGTCCAGTGAGGACAGCGCGGCCGAGGCTGCCCGGTAATCGTGCTTCAGCGTCGTCGGGTCGAGCGGCAGGTTCAGACCCTCGCCGAGGCTGTCCTGATACCGATGCCGGAATGCGGCCTCGAACAGCGCCGGGCACTGCAAGGCGGGCGGCCGCAGCACGATGTCCGGCGAATGACGAACCCAGGCCAGTGCGGTCTCGGCGGACAGGGGATGGGCATGGATGGCGCTCTGGCCCAGCACGATCTTCAGGTACAGGGGCAGCTCGCTTTCGCGCGCCAGGGCCGGCAAGGGGCGCAGATAATGGTCGTCATCCTGCGACAGCGCGGTGATGACGCCCAGCAGCTGATTGGCATGGCCGCCGAAGGACGGGTTGGCACCGTGGAGGCTCAGCAGCCGGTCGAGTTCGGCCGC
>JBHADS010000491.1:0-4564 GCA_041855185.1 Lautropia sp.
CTGCTTCTCGCACTCACCCCTTCGGCACATACACCCGGTCGTCCTCGGCATAGCTGTCGGGGTCGATGCGGCGCATCTCGTTCTCGATCCAGGTTTCGACTTCGCGGTTGACCTGATCGGCGCTCTTGCCTTCGACGCTGATCAGCGGGCCATAGGAGACGGTGATCAGGCCGGGTTTCTTGATGAAAGGCTTCTTGGGCCAGCAGCGGCCGGAGCTGACGGCCACGGGCAGCACGGGCGTCTTGTTCTGCACGGCCAGGCGGGCGCCGCCGGATTTGTAGTCGCCGGTCTGGCCGGGCGGAATCCGGGTGCCTTCGGGGAACATCACGATCCAGCGATTGTGCTCGCTGAACTGGTGCGGAGCGCTCTTGACGATGGTGGCGAAGGCGCGCCGGCCCTGGCGGCGGTCGATGTGCATCATGTCGAGCATGCCGATCGCCCAGCCGAAGAAGGGGATGAACAGAATCTCGCGCTTGAAGACGAAAGCGGCGTGTCGGGGCATCTGGCTGACCAGGAAGAAGGTCTCCCAGGTGGACTGGTGCTTGCTGAGCACGATCACGTTGCCTTCGGGCAGGTTCTCGGTGCCGATCACCTGCCAACGCATGCCGCAGATCCAGCGGCCCGCATGGAGCATCAGCCGCGGGTAGACGGCGGCGGTGCGATAGCGCACGCGCACCGGCAGAAAGAAGAACAGCACGGTGGCGCTTGCAAAGATCATGACCGTGAGGGCCATCACCAGCATGAACACGAGGGAGCGGATCAAATTCAGCATGGCGGGTTTGGGCGGTTGCGTGTGGCAACGCGGCTGTCGTGGCGACGAGAGGGGTGTTGCGGGAGTCGGTGTCGGGAGGGCGCGGTGCCGGCGGGGCGGCGCTGAGCGTCGCGGGATGATTCCGGATGCGGCGCGCTGCCGGGCGCAGCATCCTATATCCGGCGTTCGGGCGGCCCTGTTGCCAGAGCCCGCCCGATGGGCTGCGTCCGGTGATTACAGCAGCGACAGGTCTGCCACGCCGTTCATCATCCCGTGCAGTTCGGCCAGCAGCGCCAGCCGGTTCTGCCGCAGGGCAGCATCCGGGGCGTTCACCATCACCTGGTCGAAGAAGGCATCCACCGGCGCCTGCAGGGCGGCCAGCGCCTGCAGCGCCGCGCTGAACGCCTGCTGTTCCATGTGGGCCGCGATCTCGGGCTGCAGGGCACGCACGGCCTGGTGCAGCTGCTTCTCGGCGTCTTCGGTCAGCAGCGCTGCATCGACGGCCGTGGCCGGAGCACCGGCTGCGCCAGCCTTGTCCTCGGCCGATTTGCGCAGGATGTTGGCGATGCGCTTGTTGGCGGCGGCGAGCGCCTCGAAGGCCGGCAGCTGACGGAAGCTCTTCAGCGCCGCCAGACGGGCTTCGAGCAGGTCGAGCCGGTCGAGGCCCACGGCCAGCACCGCCTCGATGTCGGCGCTGCCGAAGCCGCGGTCGCGCAGATAGCTGCGCAGCCGGTCGGCGACGAACTGCAGCAATCCCTCAGCATCGGCGGTGAAGGGGGGCGGTGCCTTCTTGCCCTTGGCCTTGCCAGCGGCGGCCGGCGCGTCCACAGGGGCTGCCCCGGCCTCAGCCTCAGCGGCATCGGCAGCAGCTGGCGCCGGCAGCCTGTCGAAGACGCCGAAGGCTTGCTGCAGCAGCGCCTTCAGGTCCACCGGCAGCCTGGCTTCGATCAGGATTCGCACCACGCCCAGCGCATGACGGCGCAGCGCGAAGGGGTCCTTGTCGCCGGTTGGCCGCTGGCCGATGCCCCAGATGCCGGCCAGGGTTTCGAGCTTGTCGGCCAGCGCCAGCGCGAGTCCGGTCGGGGTGGCGGGCAGGGCATCACCGGCAAAGCGCGGCTGGTAGTGCTCGGCAATGGCGGCAGCCACCGAGGCGGGCTCGCCGTCATGGGTGGCGTAGTAGCGGCCCATGACGCCCTGCAGTTCGGGAAACTCGCCGACCATGCCGGTCAGCAGATCGGTCTTGGCCAGCAGCGCGGCGCGCTCGGCTTCGGCCGGTGCGGCGCCGGTGAGCGGTGCCAGTGCGGCCGCCAGCCGGCGGATGCGTTCGCTGCGTTCGGCCTGCGAGCCCAGCCGGGCGTGGTAGACCACCTGCGCCAGTTGGGGCACCCGTGCCGCCAGCGTCTGCTGGCGGTCCTGGTCGAAGAAGAACTGCGCATCGGCCAGACGCGGACGCACCACCCGTTCGTTGCCGTCGATGATGGCGGCCGGATCGGCGATCGCCATGTTCGAGACGATCAGGAAGCGGTTCTGCAAGCGGTTGTCGGCATCGAAGAGCGGGAAATAGCGCTGGTTGGTGCGCATGCTCAGGATCAGACACTCCTGCGGCACTTCGAGGAAGGCCGGGTCGAACTGCCCGGTGAACACGGCCGGCCATTCGACCAGCGCCGTCACCTCGTCGAGCAGGGCCACCATCTGCTGCTGGTCCTCGTTGGTGACGGCCAGCATGCCGTTGTTGGCCTGGCTGCAGCGGGCCAGCTCGTTGGCGATCATCGTGCGGCGGGCCGCCTGTTTCGGCTCGACCTTGGCCTCGCGCAGCAGCCGGTCGTAGTCGTCGGCATGTGGCAGGCTGATGCTGCCTTTGGACAGGAAGCGGTGGCCTTCGGTGAGCCGATCGGACTGCAGGCCGAGCACGGCGCAGGGCAGCACCTCGCTGCCATGCAGCACCACCAGCCGGTGGGCCGGGCGCACGAAGCTGACGGTGGTCAGACCATCGGCCAGCTGATAGGTCATCACCTTCGGGATCGGCAGTTGGGCCAGCGTCTCGGCCACGATGGTGCCGATCGTTTCGGCCAGCACCGCGCCGGGCTGGGTGCTGCTCCAGTAGAAGACATCCTGCTTGCCGTCGTTGCCGCGGGTCAGCGCCTCGACGGTGGCGCCCTGTTTCTCGGCCCATTTGCGCAGGGCCACGGTGGGCTGGCCCTCGGCATCCAGGCCGACCGCCACCGACGGTCCCTTGACCTTGACCTCGCGCGCCTCGGCCTGGGCGAGCACGCCGGGGATGCGCACCGCCAGGCGGCGCGGGGTGGCGAAGGTCTCGACGGCAGCACCCTCGTCGGCCAGCAGCCGCTGGGCCGCCAGGCGGCTGCGGATGCCGTCGGTGAAGGCGTCGGCCAGGCGGGAGAGGGCGTGCGGCGGCAGTTCTTCGGTCAGCAGTTCGACCAGCAAAGTGGCTTGATTCATGGACGTGCTCCCAGCTTGGCGTGGTTCTCGGCGGTGATCATCGGGAAACCCAGGCGTTCACGGGACTCGTAATAGGCTTGGGCCACGCCGCGTGCCAGCGCACGGACGCGGGCGATGTAGGCGGCGCGTTCGGTCACGGAGATCGCGCCGCGCGCATCGAGCAGGTTGAAGGTGTGGGAGCACTTCATCACCATCTCGTAGGCCGGCAGGGCCAGCTTCGCCTCGATCAGCCGACCCGCTTCGCGCTCGTAGTCGTTGAAGTGGGTGAACAGCATCGCGGTGTCGGCGATGGTGAAGTTGTAGGTCGATTGTTCGACCTCGTTCTGGTGAAAGACATCGCGGTAGGTGATGCCGGGCGCCCACTGCAGATCGAAGATGTTCTCGACCTTCTGCAGATACATCGCCAGACGCTCCAGCCCGTAGGTCAGCTCGCCGGTGGTCGGCAGGCACTTCAGCGAGCCCACTTCCTGGAAGTAGGTGAACTGCGTGACCTCCATGCCGTTGAGCCAGACCTCCCAGCCCAGCCCCCAGGCGCCCAGCGTGGGCGATTCCCAGTCGTCCTCGACGAAACGGATGTCGTTGACCTCGGGATCGAGGCCCAGCGCCTTCAGCGAACCCAGATAGAGATCCATGATGTCGGGCGGGGCCGGCTTCAGCACCACCTGGTACTGGTAATAGTGCTGCAGGCGGTTCGGGTTTTCGCCATAGCGCCCGTCCTTGGGCCGGCGCGAGGGCTGGACGTAGGCGGCGCGCCAGGGTTCCGGGCCGATGGCACGCAGGAAGGTGGCGGTATGGAAGGTGCCGGCGCCCACCTCCATGTCATAAGGCTGAAGCAGCGCGCAGCCCTGTTTGTCCCAGTATTCCTGCAGGCGCAGGATGATCTGTTGGAAGGTCAGCATCGGTTGGTCATCGAGGGAGCTGAAAAAGAATCCCTGGATTCTATCCGGCATTGGCGGCTGATCGCTTCCGGACCGGGGTGTGCGCGACAGTGAGGCAGGGGCGGCGCAGCGGGCTCAGGGTCGGCGCTGGGCAAACAGCCACTCACGGGCTGCTTCGAGGTCGTAGGCGACTTTCCAGGTGCCGATGTGGGCCTGACCGGGATTCTTGCTGGCGGGGTCGCGCCGCTGGTCCGGCAGGGTGCCGGATGCGACGGGGGCGTAATAGATATTGCCCGGCGCTTTCAGCAGCGCCGTCAGTTGACGATCCATCAGGGCGATGTCGCTGCCATCGGTCAGCAGGCTTCTGCGCACCACACCACCGTTGTCGGCCAGGGTCGAGGTGATTGCGTTCTGTCCGGGGTAGGCTTTGGGGGCGTCCTGCGACACCACGATCAGCATCTGGTTGCGGGCCATC
>JBHADS010000492.1:0-4728 GCA_041855185.1 Lautropia sp.
CAGGCCCAGATCGAGGGGCTGACGAAATGATAGGTGCGCACGCCGCTGGCCTTCAGCCGTTCTTCGAGGCCGAGGTTGAAGTCGGGGGCATCGACGCCGATGAAGGCGGTGGCGGGCCAGGCCAGCAGCCGTTTGAACAGCCGATGACGGACCCAGAGCAGTTTGGGCAGCGCCTTCAGCGCCGCGGCATAGCCGTGCACGGCCAACCATTCGGCCGGCCACCAGGCCTCGAAGCCCTCGGCCTGCATCCGCGGGCCGCCGATGCCAGCGCAGACCGGGCGCACCGCTTCGGCGCTCTGCTGCCAGTTGGCCAGAATCGACGAAGCCAGCAGATCGCCCGAGGCTTCGCCGGCCACCATGCCGATGCGGGGTTTCGCGCTCACCGGGCGATGCCGCGCGTGACGCCTTCCAGAAAGCGCAGCAACGGACTCAGGCACTTGTCGTGGCTGGCGTCGGTGGCGATCAGCTGCTGGAGCCCCTGCTTGGCCTCGTCGAGACTCAGCCCCTGACGATAGAGCAGTTTGTAGGCCCGCCGGATGATCATGATCTCGTCGGGGCTGAAGCCGCGACGGCGCAAGCCTTCGCTGTTGATGCCGTGGGTGGCGACCGGATTGCCCGAGGCCATCACATAGGTGGGGATGTCCTGCAGCACGATGGTGCCGGTGCCGGTCATGGCATGGGCGCCGATCTGGCAGAACTGGTGCACCTGCGAGTTGCCGCCCAGGATCGCCCAGTCACCGATGTGGACGTGTCCGCCCAGGTTGGTGGTGTTGGCGAGGATGGCGCGGTCGCCGATCACGCAATCGTGCGCGACGTGCACATAGGCCATCAGCAGGTTATGGCTGCCGATGCGGGTGACGCCCTGGTCCTGCACGGTTCCACGGTTGATGGTGACGTATTCGCGGATGCTGTTGCCGTCGCCGATCTCCAGTCGGGTCGGCTCGCCGGCGTATTTCTTGTCCTGCGGATCGCCGCCGACCGCGCAGAAGGGATAGAGCCGGTTGTCACGCCCGATCGTGGTCGGACCATCGACCTGGGCATGGGCGCCGACCGTGGTGCCGGCGCCGATGCGCACCTGGGCACCGATGACGGCGTAGGGACCGACCTGGACGCTGCTGTCCAGTTCGGCCGACGGATCGATGACGGCGGTCGGGTGGATGCGTGTCCCTGGCATGGTCGCTCAGGCCCGGCTGGTGTCGATCTTGCCGGGGGGCACGCCCTCGCCTTCCGGACGGCTCAGTTCACGCAGCGCGCACATCAGCTCGGCCTCGGCCACTTTCTGCCCATCGACCAGGGCCGTGCCCTGGAACTTCCAGAGCAGCCGCGATTTGCGCAGGATCTCGACTTCGAGGATGAGCTGGTCGCCGGGGCTGACCGGGCGCTTGAAGCGCGCCTGATCGATGCCGGCAAAGTAATAGACCGAGCTGTCGTCGGCGTGCCGACCCATCGTTGCGAAGGACAGGATACCGGCTGCCTGGGCCATGGCTTCGAGCACCAGCACGCCCGGCATCACCGGCACGTGCGGAAAGTGCCCCTGGAAGAAAGGCTCGTTGATCGAGACGTTCTTCAGGGCCACGATCCTGCGGTCGAGCTCGATCTCGGTGACACGGTCGATCAGCAGGAACGGATAACGATGGGGCAGGAAGCGCAGGATTTCGTTGATATCGAGCGCCGGTTGTTTTTCACTCATGCTTGGACAGAATCTTTGGCTTTTTATTGATTGGCCCCGTCACTGGCAGGCGGCAGAGCCTGCTCCAGACGGCGCAGACGCTTGCGCATCTCCGGCAACTGCCTCACGACAGCCGCTGCCCGCTCCCAATCGGCGTTTTCCATCGACGGGAAGATCCCGCTGTAGAAACCGGGCTTGGTAATGGATTTGGAGATCAGCGTCATCGTCGAAACCACCGCATCGTCGCAGATGTGGATATGGCCGAAGATGCCGGAAGCGCCGCCGATCTGAACACGCTTGCCGATGACGGCGCTGCCGGCGATGCCCGCACATGCAGCAATGGCCGTATCGGCACCAACCCGGACATTATGGGCGATTTGCACGAGATTATCGATTTTGCAGCCGTCCTCGACCACCGTGTCGTCTAGCGCGCCACGGTCGATGCAGGTGCATGCCCCGATTTCCACATCATTGCCGATGACGACTGCCCCCAGCTGGGGAATCTTGCTCCAGCCGCCACCGGGCTTGGGTGCGAAGCCAAAGCCGTCGGCACCGATGATCGCCCCGGAATGGATGATCGAGCGCTCGCCGACCGTGCAGTCATCACCGAGCGTCACGTTGGCATGCAGACGGGTGCCGGCGCCGACCGCGCAATGGGCGCCGATCACGACGCCCGCGCCGATCCAGGCGCCCTCCCCGATCCGGCTGCCCGCGCCGATGACGGCACCGGCCTCGACGATGGCACTGGGGCTGACCACGGCCTCGGGGTGGACATGGGCACCGGCGGCGATGCCCGCTGCCGGCCAGGGGTTGACGCGCTCGTCGAACCACTGCGCCAACTGCGCATAGGCCAGATAGGGATTCGGCCCGATCAGCAGGTTGGCCTCGGCCGGCAGCACGTCCATCAGCTTGGGCGAGACGATGAATGCGATCGCCTTGCTGTCCAGCGCCGCCTCGCGCTGCTGGGGCCGGACCAGAAAGCTGATGCTTTGCGGATCGGCGCTGCGCAGGCTGGAGAGCCGGCGGATGCCGACCTCCGGGTTGCCGCGCAGCTGCAGGCCGAGCGCCCCGGCGATTTCCGCCAGGGTGACTGGTGTCTCAAGTTCGCGTTTCATCCGGCACGAGCCTCCCTGGCTGGCTGAAGGTGGATCAGCGGGCGCTGTTGAGCTGTTTGATCACGTCGTCGGTGATGTCGAGCCGGGGGCTGACATAGACCGCATCCTGCAGGATCAGATCGAATTTCTCGCGCTCGGCGATCGCCTTGATGGCGCGGTTGGCCTTGTCGAGCACGCTGGTCAGCTCTTCGTTGCGGCGCTGGTTCAGATCCTCGCGGAACTCACGCTGGCGGCGCTGGAAGTCGCGGTCCATCTCGGACAGCTCGCGCTGACGACGGGCGCGGTCGCTGTCGGTCATGACGGCGCCATCCTTCTCGAAGCGCTCGGAGGCGGTACGCAGACGGGTGCCCAGCTCCTGGATTTCCTTGTCCCGGCGGGAGAAGTCTTTTTCGATCTTGGCCTGCGCCGCCTTGGCAGGGGCGGAGTCGCGCATGATGCGCTCGGTGCTGACAAAGCCGATCTTGGCATTGCCCGAGGCGCTCTGGGCGACGGCAGGCACGGCGGCCACGGCCATGCTTCCAGCCACGACAGCAGCAAGTCCGGCACGAACGGCAAAAGTCTTGGTAGAAAAATTCATAGGTGTTGGACTCGTTGAGATTCTTGAAAGTCTGACGCTGAGTATTGTGCCAATCGAGCGAGAAACTGACCGGCTAGTTCAGGCCAACTGATGGGTCATTTTGGCACACTTCAGAAACTGGAGCCGATCTGGAACTGAACCCGCTGGGTATCGTCCCCCGGCTCGCGATTGATCGGGTAGCCCAGCGACAGCTTCAGCGGCCCGATCGGCGACAGCCAGTTCAGACCCATACCGACCGAATAGCGCAGATCCTTGAACTCGATCTTGTTGTCGAAGACGTTGCCGGCATCGGCGAAGAAGAAGGCGCGCACCGTCTTGTCGTTGCCGGTGCCGGGCAGCGGGAACAGCAGCTCGGCGCTGGCCGAGAAGGAGGTCTTGCCCCCCAGCGGCCGGTTGTCGCGCACATCGCGCGGCCCCAGGCTGTTGGGCCCGAAGCCCCGCACCGAGTTGATGCCGCCCGCGTAGAAGTTCTTGAACACCGGATAGGGCTTGTTGTCGAAAGCACGTCCCCAGCCCACGTCCGCCGACAACGCCAGGGTGTAGTCCTTCGTCACCGGCATGAACCACTGATGCATGTAGGTGGTGCGCGAATAGGACAGATCCTGGCCCGGGAAAGTGACTTCGGTGTTCAGCCGCTGCAGGCGGCCGCGGGTCGGCGACAGGGCACTGTCCCTCGAATCGCGCGACCAGCCGAGCACGGCCAGCACCGCATCGGTGGTGTCGCCGTAGTAATCGATGTGGTCGAGGTAGCGCTGCGGCAGGCCGGTGGTGCCGGGCTTGATCTGGTTCTGCTCGTAGATCAGGCCCAGCGAGATACGGTCCAGCTCGGTGTAGGGGATGCCGAAGCGGAAACCCGCGCCCGAGGAGCGGATCTTGTAGTCGCCCAGACCGGAGTTCGAGGCGTTGAACAGACGCGAATAGAGGTCGGTGGACAGGCTGACGCCGTCCTTGGTGAAATAGGGATCGACGAAGGAGATCGAGGCCGAACGCTGGGTCTGGCCGGTATTGGCCTCGATGGCCAGCGTGTTGCCGGTGCCCAGGAAGTTCGGCTCGTTGATCGCCGCCTGGATCAGCATCTTGTCGGTGGTGGAGTAGCCGACCCCGAAGGTGAAGTTGCCGGTGGCGCGCTCCGTCACCTGCACCAGCAGATCGACCTGATCCGGCACGCCCGGCACCGGCACGTTGCTGATCTGCACGTCCTGGAAGTAGCCCAGACGTTCGACCCGGTCCCGCGACAGCGCGATCCGATCGGAATCGAACCAGGCGCCCTCGAACTGGCGCAGCTCACGGCGGATGACTTCGTCCCGGGTGCGCTGATTGCCGGCGATGTTGATGCGCCGGACATAGGCGCGCCGGCCGGGATCGAC
>JBHADS010000493.1:0-2937 GCA_041855185.1 Lautropia sp.
AGCCCCCTGCTTCCAAGCCCTCCGGCAATGGTGCGTTCTGCTCATTTGCCATTCCGCTATTGTAAAAGCGATACATGCAAAACACAGAAATCCTGGCCGGCGATGCGCCGGACGGACAGACACAGCCCCTGAACGACAGCCGCGCCGCCCCAGGTGCGGCGCCGGTGTGCAGTATGACCGGCTATGCCCACCACAGCGACGACGCCAGCCTGGGCCGGGTCAGCCTGGAGATCCGCGCCGTCAACAGCCGCTTCACCGATCTGCACTTTCGCCTGGCCGATGAATTCCGTCCGCTGGAGCCGCATCTGCGTGCCCTGATCACGCGCGCAGTCAAGCGCGGCAAGGTCGAATGCCGGATGAGTCTGCAGCGCCACCGTGCCGATGCCGGCCCGGCCATCGACCACGAGCGCCTGGGCGCACTCGTCGCGCTGGGCCGTCAGATCCGGCAGCTGGCCCCCGATGCGGCCTCGCCAAGCGTGGCCGACTACCTGCGCTGGCTGCAGAACCCCGAACACGCGCCGGTATCGGATGCCTCGCCCGCGCAGCCCCTGGACGCTGGCGCGCTGTGGCAGGCGCTGACCCCGCTGGTGGAACGCTGCCTGGGGGATTTTCAGCAAAGCCGCCAACGCGAGGGCGCCAGCCTCGCCCAGACGCTGCATGCGCTGGTCGGCGAGATGCAGACGGTGGCGGCCCGGCTGCGCACCCGGCTGCCGGAGCTGCAGGCCGCCGCCGAGACCCGCCTGCTGAGCCGGCTGGAGAACGCGCTGAGCCAGTTGCCAGCCCCGATCCCCGCCGAGGAGACCCTGGCCCGGGTCCGGCAGGAAATCAGCCTGCTGTCGCTGCGCGACGACATCACCGAGGAGCTGGACCGCCTCGACACCCATCTGCAGGCGGTGCGCGACGCACTGGCCGCTGGTGGGCCGCTCGGCAAGCGGCTGGATTTTCTGGCGCAGGAGCTGAACCGGGAAGCCAACACCATCGCCTCCAAGAGCATGGCGATCGAGATCACCGACACGGCACTCGCGCTGAAACTGCTGATCGAACAGCTGCGCGAACAGGTGCAGAACCTGGAGTGAACCTTGGCCCAACCTGCCGCCGCCCCCCGAGCCAATTCCCCCTCGCCGTCTGCGCCGGACACCGGAGCGGACGCCCGGGGTCTCGGCGGGGGCCCGCCCAGGCCGCACCGATTCAGCCGTACCCGCCGCGCGCCCGCCACCGGCGCCACGCCAGCGTCCACCGGAAGCATGCTGGGCGCCTCCTCCCCCGGGCTCTCCCCCGGACGCGACAGATGGCAGCCGCCGGGTTTCAGCCTCGACCCTCGGCGTCGGCTCTCGGCCACCATCGGCTGGACGGTGTTTGCCGTGGTGACGCTGGCCGCCACCCTGGGCGCCTTTCTGGCAGCCAACCAGGCCGAACGGCAGATCCGCCAGGACAACGAAAGGCTGTTGCAGCAGTTTGCCTCCCAGATCGCCGAAAGCCTGCAGATGCAGCTGCTGACCCGACGCTCGATCATTCAGGCCTCGGCCGCGCAGATCATCGCCTCCACCGACCGGGGTGACGAAGCCCTCACCCACCACCTGGCGGCCGTTCGCAAGGAGTTTCCGGAATTCGCCTGGCTCGGCATCGCCGACGAGCGCGGCCAGCTCATCGCCAGCACCGGCCACCTCGCCGAGTCCCGCGATGTCTCGACCGAACGCTGGTTCCAGCAAGGACGCGTCAACCCCTATCTGGGCCAGAAGCATCCCGTGCCCACGCCTGCCGAACCGGCGCCTGCCGGCCATCCGCATGGACACGCCGAAGTGATCGACATCGCCGTGCCGCTGCGCCACGCCGATGGCCGGGTGGTCGGCGTCATCGCCGGTCGGCTCGCCTGGGACTGGCTGAGCCGCATCACCCACAGCCTCGAACGTCGACTCGATCCCAGTCGCCAGCTGCAGGTCTGGCTGCTGGATTCCAGCGATCTGGTGCTCGTGCGCCCGGCCGATGCACCGGCCGTCCCGACCCATCACGCACCGCCGAAGGCTGAGCACGAAGCCGCTCCGCCGGCCCCCGAGCGGCTGAATGATCCCAGCGCCGGCGGCCGGATGCTGGTCGGGCGCTACTTCGGGCAGATTCACCCGCACAGCGAGGTGCCGGACTGGGATGTGGTGGTCCGGCAGGACATGGCCAGCGCCGCCCGCAGCGGGCGTCGTACCCGCAATCTGGTCTTCGTCGTCACCTGGGTGTCGGGTCTGCTGGCGGCGCTGGTCGGCGCCTGGGCCACCCACACCCTGCTGCGCCGTCTGCGCCGGCTCTCCGAGCAGGCCATCGATCTGCAACGGGGAACCCGCCACGCGCTCGTGCCCCCCGAGGGGGTGGACGAGGTCGCGCAGATCGGCGGCACGCTGGCCTCGGCCATTGACCAGTTGCAGCAGGAGAAACAGGCACTGGTCCGACTGAATGCCGAACTGGATCGGCGCGTGGCCGAACGGACCGCTCGCATCGAGCGCATGGCGGTCGAGGCCCGCCAGGTGGCGGTTGGCCGGGAGCGGCTGCGCATGGCGCGCGATCTGCACGACACCCTCGCCCAGTCCCTCGCTGCGCTGCTGACGCAGCTGCGGCTGATCCGCAAGCTGCACCCCCGGCTGACGCCGGAGGAGCTGAACGATGAACTCCAGACCGCCGAGCGCGCCGCCGCCGAGGGCTTGCAGGAAGCCCGCGCCGCCATCACCCGGATGCGCCACCGCAGCGTCGGCAAGCAGGGGCTGGATACCGCATTGCTCGAACTGATCACCCAGTTCGGCCGTCGTACCGGGATCGATACCGGCGTTGAAGGGCTCGTCCTGCTCCGCAGACAGCGCGGCGAACGGGCTGAAGCGCTATTCCGGATCAGCGAAGAAGCGCTGCGCAACATGGAGCGACATGCCGAGGCGAGCTGCGTCCACCTGCGCATCAGCG
>JBHADS010000494.1:0-2548 GCA_041855185.1 Lautropia sp.
CCGAGCACCGCAGCCAGCCCGACCAGCACCGACATCCGCAAGCCATAGAGAATCGCCGAAAAGACATCACGCCCCTGGTCGTCGGCCCCGAGCCAGTAGGTCCGCCCCGACAGCCCCTGCTCGCCCGGCGGCGTGAAAGCATCCAGCAGATCGAGTTCGGCCGGCGAAAAGGGATTCTGCGGTGCGAGCCACGGCCCGAACACAGCCGCCAGCACGCACAGCAGCAGCATCAGTACGGCTGCCTGGGTCAGCCGTGACCCGGCCAGACTGCGCAGCACGGCCGAATCGGACTGGCGCCAGCCACGGGCGGGAGGCGGCGACGCCGGCGTTCGGGGCGGAGGTTCGGATGAAGTGCTCGAATCCATGAAAAGCGAAGATCGATTCAGAAAAGTTGCGATGCCCGGCCCGCATCGGCCCGGGCTCAGGCTCGACGCAAGCGGGGATTGACCCAGGCATAGAGCAGATCGACAAGCAGGTTGATGGCCACATAGAGCAAGGCGATCAGCATCAGGTACGCGGCGATCACCGGCACGTCCACGCCCTGGATCGAGCTGATGAACAGCAGACCCAGGCCCGGCCACTGAAAGACCGTCTCGGTGACGATGGCAAAAGCGATCAGCGATCCGACCTGCAGACCGACAATGGTGATCACCGGCACCAGGGTGTTGCGCAGCGCATGGCCGTAGTGGAGCGCGTTCTCACGCAGCCCGCGGGCGCGGCCGAAGCGGATGTAGTCGCTGGCCAGCACCTCCAGCATCTCGGCGCGCACCAGCCGCATGATCAGCGTCAGCTTGTAGAAGCCCAGGGTGATGGCCGGCAGGATCAGCGCCTTCAGCCCGCTGGCCGTCAGCAGCCCACTGTCCCAGGCGCCGAGCCGCACCAGCTCGCCCCGACCGAAGGAAGGCAGCCAGCGCAGCTCGACCGCAAACAGATAGATCAGGCCGATGCCGATCAGGAAGGTCGGCAGCGAAACCCCGACCAGCGACACCGCCATGATCAGCCGGCTGAACCACGCCTGCGGCCGGATGGCCGTGACGACGCCCAGCAGCACCCCGCCCAGCACCGCAAACAGCGCGGCAGCCACCGCCAGTTCGAGCGTGGCAGGCAGCCGCGCCGCGATCACCTCGACGACCGGCTGCTTGAAGCGGTAGGAAATGCCCAGATCCCCCTGCAGTACCTGCTGCAGATAATGGGCATACTGCACCGGGACCGGCTGGTTGAAGCCGAGGCGCTCGAGCAGCGCCTCGCGCTCCTGGACGGTGGCGTCCTCACCCAGCAGGCTGACGGTGGGATCGCCCAGATAGCGAAAGACCAGAAACGAAACCAGCGACACCACCAGCAGGACCAGCAAGGACTGGCCCAGGCGCCGAAGCAGATACGCACTCATCCGTGATCAGGGCTTGGGAAGCTTCACCAGCTTGAAATAGGTGACGTTGTTGGGGTGCACCGGCACATCGATGCGCGGCGTCGAGGCATAGCTGATCATCTGATCGTGCAGCGGGATGTAGAAGCGCTCCTTCTGCACCACATCCCAGATGCCATGGATAGTGGCGTTGCGCTTGCCCTGATCGACCTCGGCCGCCAGCGACACAATCTTCGCATCGACCTGCGGGTTGCTGTAGCCCGTCACGTTCCAGGTGCCGCGGTTGTTCTTGCCGCGGGTGTGGACCAGATAGTCGAAGATGTAGGCGGAATCGTGCGGCGGCACCCCCCAGCCATACAGATAGAAATCGGTCTCGCCCTTGCTGAGAATGGCGTTGTGCAGCGCGATCGGCCGCGGCGCGACATTGACCTTGACCCCGATCCGGCCCAGGAAGCCGGCGATGGCCGTGCTGATGGCCTCGTCGTTGACATAGCGGTCGTTGGGCGTGTCGAGCGTCAGCGTGAAGCCCTCGGGATAGCCGGCCTCGGCCAGCAGCTTCTTGGCTTTGGCCAGATCCGGCTTCGGATAGGCGGCCAGCGAGGCCTCGTAGCCGTTGACGAAGGGAGCTGCCAGCATGCCGGTGGGCTGCGACATGCCGCGCATCACGGCGCGCTTGATCGCATCGCGATCGATGGCCAGGTCGAAGGCTTCACGCACGCGGATGTCCGACAGCGGATTCCGGTCCTTCAGGTTGGACTGACGCAGCGTCGGCGCCGCGATGTTCATGCCCAGGAAAATGGTGCGATTCTCCAGGCCATCGACGACCCGCAGCCGCTGATCGTTCTTCAGCCGGGCCACGTCCTGCGCCGGCACGTCCTGCAGAAAATCGATCTCGCCCGACAGCAGCGCCGCCACCCGGGTGGCCGGCGACTTGATCGGCAGATAGATCAGCTCGGTGACATCGAGCGGAAATTCACCCTTGCCCCAGTAGCCATCGAAGGCCTTCATGACGGTACGGGCATCGACCTCCCGCGAGGCCAGGCGGTAGGGGCCGGTGCCGTTGGCATGGCGGGTGGCGTGATTCTCAACCTTCGTCGCCACGTCCTGCGGCACCTCGGCCTTGTTGGCCTTGGCCCAGGCCGCGCTCATGATGAACAGGTTGGTCAGGTTGTTCGGGAAGACCAG
>JBHADS010000495.1:0-2724 GCA_041855185.1 Lautropia sp.
CTTCTCGCGTCTGCTGGCAGCGGCCACCTCCATGACCTTCTTCACCTATGCCTTCGTCAATATCGGCATGGTGATCGGCATCCTGCCGGTGGTGGGCGTGCCCTTGCCGCTGATGTCCTACGGCGGCACCGCCCTCGTCACCCTGGGCCTGGGCACCGGGATGCTGATGTGCATCGCCCGGGAAAACCGTCTCTATCAGCAGAATCCGGCCTACCGCTATCACTGAGGGGGCCAATCAGACGCATCGCCCCCGGCTCGCACCAGAGCCCTCTCCAAGAGCTGGGGCTGGGGCTGGCGCCTGGCCATCCTCACTGGGGTGCAGCACCGGCATGACCCATGC
Source organism: Lautropia sp. (assembly GCA_041855185.1). Lineage (GTDB taxonomy): Bacteria > Pseudomonadota > Gammaproteobacteria > Burkholderiales > Burkholderiaceae_E > Lautropia. The sequence continues at coordinate 341 of JBHADS010000495.1, forward strand.
TGCGTTCAGTCGACGGGCTTCACCGCCAGCAGGATCTTGCCGATGTGCTCGGAGGACTCCATCCGCAGATGTGCCTCGGCGGCCTGGGCCAAGGGGAACATCCGATCGATCACCGGCTGGATGCGGCCATCGGCCAGCATCGGCCAGACCTTGTCCACCAGATCGCGGACCAGCCGCGCCTTGTCCGCCCCGGAGCGCGCCCGCAGCGTCGAGCCGGTGAAGGTCAGCCGCTTGACCAGCAGCGGTGCCCAGTTCACCTCGACCTTGGCCGATTGCAGGAAAGCGATCTGCGACAGCCGGCCATCGGGCGCGAGGATGCGCAGGTTGCGTTCGATGTAGGGGCCACCCACCATGTCCAGGATCACATCGACACCGCGCCCTTCGGTCAGCCGGGTGATCTCGGTCACAAAATCGCGCTGCCGGTAGTCGATCGCCGCTTCGGCCCCCAGCTTCAGGGCCGCCTGCGCCTTCTCGGGCGTGCCGACCGTGCAGAACACCCGGGCGCCTGCGGCCTTGGCCATCTGAATGGCGGTGACGCCGATGCCCGAGGTGCCGCCGTGGATCAGCACCGATTCGCCGGCCGCGAGCCGGGCGCGCTCGAACAGGTTGGCCCAGACCGTCAGGAAGGTTTCGGGCAGCGCGGCGGCCTGCGCCAGCGACAACCCTGCGGGCACCGGCAGCACCTGTCCGACCGGCACCGTCACGAACTCGGCATAGCCGCCGCCATCGGTCAGCGCGCAGACCCGGTCGCCCACCTGCCATTCCGACACGCCCTGGCCCAGCGCCAGCACCGTGCCCGAGACTTCCAGCCCCAGATGCGGCGACGCACCGCGCGGCGGCGGATACAAGCCCTTGCGCTGCAGCACATCGGGCCGGTTGACGCCGGCATAGGCCACCCGGATCAGCACCTCGCCCGCGCCCACCTCGGGCATCTCGCCCTCGGCGAGCTGCAGCACCTCGGCCTCGCCGCCCTTGCCATGATCGATATATTTCATTGCCTGCTGTCCTCCTCCGGTTTCTGGCCGAAATATTCTTCAGGCGCAAATCTACCAAAACCCGCCCTCGAAGGCCGCAAATCCGGCCGCCAGCCGACGCGGCTTCTGCCGTCCCGGTCAGCGCTGCGCCGCTGCCCGCCCCGGGCGCTCCGGTGCAGCCTGCGGCCCCTGCACCACCGCCCCCCGCAGCAGATGCGGTTTCCGGGACAGGTACGACGCGCCAGGCAGCGCCGGCTCAAGTCTCCGTCCCGGGCCCCCGATGCTTTGGACTGCCGCCACGAGGGTGATACAGTGGGCCCACCCTGGATACCGCCACCGTTCCGACCTGCACGCGATAGGCATGAACCGCACCCCGTCCCCCGCTCCCACCGCTCCCCGCACCACCACGGCCACCGCCGCCGACACCGGGGCACAGACCGATCCCGTCGCCCGCGCGCTGCTGGACGCGGCCGGACAGCTGAGCCGGTCACTGGCCGACCTGCACTTCGCCCCCCCGGTGGCCCATCGCTACGACCCGCTGGACTATGCCTGGGCGGGCCATGCCGCCTACCTGTCCCGCTACGGTCAGGGCCGCAAGCGGATCATGTTCCTGGGCATGAACCCCGGCCCCTTCGGTATGATGCAGACCGGCGTGCCCTTCGGCGAAGTGGCGGCCGTGCGCGACTGGATGGGCATCGAAGCCCCGATCGGCCAGCCCGAGCACCAGCACCCCAAGCGGCAGATCGAAGGATTTGCCTGTCGCCGCTCGGAAGTGAGTGGTCGCAGACTTTGGGGCTGGATCGCGCGGCGCTGGGGCAGTCCGGAAGCCTTCTTTCGGGAGGCGATCGTCATCAACTACTGCCCGCTGGTATTTCTGGAAGCCTCGGGCAAGAACCGGACCCCGGTGCAACTGCCCGCTGCCGAGCAACGCGCACTCGAAGCCTGCTGCGATCAGCACCTGGCCCGGGTCATCGAGGCGCTGCAACCCGAATGGGTGATCGGCATCGGCGGCTTTGCCGAAAAGCGGCTGAAGCACGTGGTGGCGGAGGTGCTCGACGATCGCCCGCTGGCCCGCCGGCTGCGGATCGGACAGATCCTGCACCCCAGCCCGGCCAGCCCGGCCGCCAACCGGGGCTGGGACGAGGCGGCGGACCAGCAGATGCGCGCCCTGGGGCTGCTGCCCGTCTGATTCCGGGCCTCGTGACCCCGCCCGACCGCGCCCGCGTCGCCCGGTGCCACCGGATTCCGGAGCTTCCGCATCGATCGGTCCAGGCAGTAAGGGTATCGAACAGCATCGGCGCCAAGCCCCGTCGGCGCCGGCCCGCTCAGGGTTATCACCGTCGGCCGTTCGCCCAGGCGGCCGTGGGCTTACAATCGATATCCCATCGTGGGGAGACTGCATCCCAAGGA
>JBHADS010000496.1:0-3878 GCA_041855185.1 Lautropia sp.
ACAATCGCGGCTCTTCACACCCCGGGGAGGGAACACGATCCCGGTGGGTCGGCCGGGCTTCAAACCCGGTGGGTGGCGCCATGCGTCGCCGGGTGGGTTCGACTCCCATTTCCCTCCGCCAGTTTTTCGCTGCGGCTGCCTTGCTTTTGCCTGGGCCAGCGCGCCCTGACCTGCACCCTCCCATGAGCACTCATCGTGGCCCTGTCGGCATCGAAGCCATCGGCGATTTCGATTGTCTGATCGACGCCCGTTCACCCTCCGAATACCAGCTCGACCATCTGCCCGGCGCTCTCAATCATCCGGTGCTGGATGACGAGGAACGCCGCATCGTCGGCACGCTCTACAAGCAGACCGGCGCCTTCGAGGCCCGGCGCGTCGGGGCGGCGATGGTGGCGGCCAATCTGGCCAGGCACTGGACCGAAGCCTTTGCCGACAAGCCCGAGAACTGGCGGCCGCTGGTCTATTGCTGGCGTGGCGGCCTGCGCAGCGGTTCGATGGTGACGTGGCTGCGGATGACGGGTTGGGATGCCCAGCAGCTGCGCGGTGGCTACAAAGCGTTCCGCCGCCATGTGCTCGAACAACTGCCTTCGCTGATCGAGCAGCTGAGGCTGGTGGTGCTCTGCGGCCAGACCGGCACGGCCAAGACCCGGCTGCTGCAGAGTCTGGCGGCGCGGGGCGAGCAGGTGCTGGATCTGGAAGGGATGGCGCGCCACAAGGGCTCGATGCTGGGCGCCTGGCCCGGGGCGGCCCAGCCCTCGCAGAAGCAGTTCGAGACCCAGCTCTTCACCGCGCTGCAGGGCTTCGATACGGCGCGGCCGATCTTCGTCGAAAGCGAGAGCGCGCGCATCGGGCTGATCAGCCTGCCGATTCCGCTGGTGCAGCGCCTGCGTGCTTCCGCGTGGCTGGTGGAGATCGATGCCGATGAGCGGGCGCGTCTCGACTATCTGCTGCGCGACTATGCCTATCTGGGCGATGCGCCGGAGGGGCTGGCGCAGCAGCTCGGGCGCTTCGTGTCCCTGCAGGGCCACGAGACCGTGCAGCGCTGGCAGCAGTGGGCCCGGGCGGGCGAGCTGCGTCCGCTCTTTGCCGAGCTGATGCAGCATCACTACGACCCGCAGTACCGTCGTTCGCTGGGACGCAACTTCGTCCACTGGTCGCGGCGGCATGCGCTGCTGGTCGATGATCTCTCGGATGCCGGCATCGAGCAGCTCGCGGCCGAGATCCAGGCGCTGTCGCGGAAGTGGAGCGGGGATTGAAAGCGGCCGGGGGCGGGGATGTTGCGCCCGAGTGAGGATTGCGGTGGGGCCCGAGGAACTGCGTGCTGATGCCATCTCTGGGGGCCAGTGGCGCGCAGGCAGCCCCGCGGCATCGACAGGGAAAGGATTTGCTGGGTGCGATCGCGTGCATCCGGTGCAGCGGCTTGCCGCACGGTCTGGCGTCTTGACCGCGCATCGACTGCAGAGACGCATGGGCTGTTGCGCGCGGTCGGGGCGTGCTATCAATCGTCTTTGTGTCATGACGTGCCAGCCATGTCATCGAATTGCATGCATGGCCTGACGCGTCATCCCCGGCAGGAACCGATTCACGCGCGTGCCGTGTCGGCGCCTTGTCCGTGCTCCATCTGTATCGATGAAAAAGAGGATCTGTGATGCTGCTTTCCAATCTTGAAATCGTGCCCGATCGCCGGATCGTCAAGCATCTGGGGCTGGTGCAGGGCTCCAGCGTGCGCGCCAAGCACATGGGAAAGGACATCATGGCGGGCTTCAAGAACATGGTGGGCGGCGAGCTGAAAAGCTATACCGAGCTGCTGAACGAATCGCGCGAGCAGGCGGTGGAGCGGATGAAGGAGCAGGCCCGTCAGCTCGGCGCCAATGCGGTGCTGAACATCCGTTTCTCGACTTCCTCGGTGGCGGCCGGGGCGGCGGAGATCTTCGCCTACGGCACCGCCGTGGTGCTGGAATGAATCCGGGGGCGGCAGATGAGTGAGCAGCAGATCAGCTTTCTGGTGATACTGGGCCTGCAGGTCGGCCTGCCCCTGTTGCTGCTGGTGATCGCCTATTTCGTCGGGCACCGGATCGAACGCCGTCACTATGCCAGCATCCGCCAGCGTGAGCAGGCGTTGCAGCACATCCTGGTGTTCTCCTCGCGCCGGCCCCCATCCAACTTCACCGGGCAGCAGCTGGTGCAGGGCAGCGTGGTGGTGTCGAGCGATTATTTCCGGCGGGCAATGGCCTGGCTGCGTCAGATCTTCGGTGGCAGCCTGACCAGCTACGAAAGCCTGCTGGACCGCGCCCGCCGCGAGGCTATCCTGCGGATGAAGGAGCAGGCCGAACGGCAGGGCGCTCAGGCCATCTTCAACGTCCGGCTCGATACCTCGTCGCTGTCGCAGACCGATCGCGGTGGCGGCGTCCAGGGAACCGTCGAGGTGCTCGCCTATGGCACGGCGGGGCGGATGGGCGCGTGATCTACGAGAACCCGCAGCTCGACGACAGCAGGAATCCCAATGTCACGCACGAGCATCCGCTGCGCGAGATGTGGCGCTTGCTGGGCTGGAGCCTGGCGCTGCTGGTGACGCTCTGGCTGCTGGTGCGGCTGCTGGTTGCTTCGCTGCCTTACTGGGTGGATGTCGAGGATGAGCGCCGCTGGTTTGCACCGCTGGTGCAGCCCTTGATGGAGGGCGGACGGCGGGACGCTGCCCTGCAGCAGCTGGCGGATACGCTGGCGGCGGACATGGGGCTGAAGCCGGGGGCGGTCGAGGTCTCGGTTCAGCCGGCGGACATGCCCAATGCCTTCGCCACGCTGGGCGGGCAGGTGATCATGATGTCGGCCTTGCTGGAATGTCTGCCTTCCGAAGAAGCGGTGGCGGCGGTGCTCGCCCATGAAATCGCTCACGTCGTGCATCGTGATCCGCTGCAGGGCGCCTCGCAGGGCGTGCTGATGGGGCTGCTGTCCGCCGCTGTCTTCGGCAATGGCGCCGGGGTGGGGGCGATCAATCAGCTGCTGGGCATGAAGTACAGCCGCGATCGGGAGGAGGCGGCCGACGCTGCGGCGGTGCATGCACTGGCCCGGCGCTATGGCAGTATCGGCGGCATGCAGCAGCTGTTCGAGGTGCTCTCGACGTTGGAGGGTGAGCCGGGACGGCTGGACGGCTGGAGCTGGCTGTCGACGCATCCCGACACGGGAGCACGCATTCAGGCCGTGCACGGGCAGGCAGCCCGGCATCGCTACGCACTGAGAGCACCGCAGCGCCCGAATCCCTGGCGCGGTGCTCAGGCCGGGAAAGGCTGCCGTCGGCCGGACTGATCGATGAAGCGCAGGCTGCGCTCCAGCACATCGTCGGCCAGACAATCGAGACGCAGATCCACGGGCAGAGATCGCAGCCAGGTGAGCTGCCGCTTGGCGAGCTGACGGGTGGCGGCGATACCGGCTTCGCGCAGACTCTGGGGCGTGCGTTCACCGTCCAGCATCTGCCAGACCTGCCGGTAGCCGACGGCGCGCATCGAGGGCAGCTCGGCGTGCAGATCGGGGCGCTGGTGCAGGCGGCGCACCTCGTCGATGAAGCCATCAGCCAGCATCTGGTCGAAGCGCCGGGCAATGCGCTGGTGCAGCACGGCCCGGTCGCCGGGCTCCAGGCTGATGATGCGGATATCCGGATGGGCCTTCGGTTTCTGGCCTGCCTGTTGAAGTTCCGACAGGGGTTTGCCGGTGATCTCTATGATCTCCAGCGCACGCTGGATGCGTTGAGCATCATTTGGTGCCAAACGATTGGCCGTGACGGGGTCCAGCTGAGCCAGACGGGCATGCAGCACGGACCAGCCAAGATTTGCCGCCTCATCATCCAGCCGGGCACGGATTTCCGGATCGGCGCCGGGCAGATC
>JBHADS010000497.1:0-2657 GCA_041855185.1 Lautropia sp.
CAATGTCGCCACCCTGCTGGCCAGCAATCTGTTCTGGCAGACCGACATGCAGCGCTGGACCCGCCGCAACGAACAGGTCGCCCAGCTCTCGATCGACGACATCAACACCGTCTTCCGGCGCTGGTTCGACCCGAACAAGGCCCTGACGGTGGCCGCAGGCAGCTTCGCCCAGGCCGCCCGCAAGGCGCAACCCGCCAAGGCCCCGGCCAAGCAGAGCGTACAACCCGGCGCGGCCGCCGCCCCCGGCGACGACGCCTCCCCGGCCAAGCGCTGATCCCGCTCCGAGCCCGGATGCTGCCGGCAACCGGGCTCGCCAGTGCTACTATCCCGCCCTTACCACGGTCGATGCCACAGATCCCTGTCAGTCTGCCGCTGGTCAAGACGGCAAGGCTGTGGCGCGCAACCGACACCGCGCACGCTTAACATCCGAGCTGTCGCACACTAGAGCGTGTTCGGCATTTCACCGCCCCACGAGGCGTGCGGAACGCACTCCAGCGTGAGGGTCCACGGGTCGGGAGCAGCACACAGCGCTGCCCTCCTGCCCCTGGCCCGCCGACTCCGCGGTCATCGGCTCTCGCCAGCCCCGTCGGCCAGGCCAGCGCCGGCGCGAACCGCCCCGTCCCCCCTGCTCCGGCTGCCCTCACATCGGCACGGCCAGGGATAAACACAACCCGCTGTTTCGCTCCCACATCATCATGCTGCGCTCGATCTGGTCCATTTCCTCCCTCCTGATCGGCATCGGCATTCTGATGATCGGCTCCGGTCTGCTCGGCATGCTGATCGGTCTGCGGGGTGTGGCCGAAGGCTTCAGCAACTTCACCCTCGGTCTGATCATGTCGGGCTATTACAGCGGCTACATCGCCGGCGCCTGGATCTGCCCGATCCTGATCCGCCGTGTCGGCCATGTCCGCTGCTTCGCCAGCTTCGCAGCGCTGGCCGCTGCCGTCACCCTCTCCTTCGGGATGTTCATCGACCCCTGGCTCTGGATGGTGCTGCGCGTCTTCAACGGGCTGGCGATCATGGGCATCTACATGGTGATCGAGAGCTGGCTGAACGAGCGCGCGCAGAGCAACCCGAGCAGCCAGGCCAGCATCTTCGCCGTCTACATGGTGGTCAACCTGGCCGGCATCGCCGCCGGCCAGTATCTGATCACCATCCACGGTGCCACCGCCCTGGAATCCTTTGCCATCGCCGCCATCCTGTTCTGTATGGGCCTGCTGCCGATCGCGCTGACCCCGGTGCCGCAGCCACTGCCGATCACTTCACCGAAGCTGTCACTGATGGCACTGGCCCGCCGGACCCCGTCTGGCGTCGCGGGGGCACTGACCTCGGGTCTGGTGTCGGGCGCCTTCTGGGCGCTGACCCCGGTCTATGGCCGCGCCCTCAGCTTCACCGACATCGAGATCGCCAACTTCACCGCCGCCGCCATTCTCGGCGGCGCACTGATGCAATGGCCGATTGGCTGGCTCTCCGATCACCGCGACCGGCGTGAGGTGCTGATCGCCGTGGCACTGGGCACCACCGTCTCGATGTTCGCGCTCTCCATGCTTGATCGCTGGCTGGGCGGCGAGAGCACCCCCAACAACTACATCGCCGTCTCCTTCCTGATGGGCGGCTTCATCTTCTCAATCTACGCGATGGCGGTTGCCCAGACCACCGACCGATTCCCCGCCAACGAAGCCCTGGAAGCCACCCGCGGCCTGCTGCTGCTGCACGGCGTCGGCGCCGCACTCGGCCCGATCCTGAGCAGCGTCGCCATGCAGCACGGTGGCCCTCACGGCTTCCCGCAGAGCGTCGCTCTGATGACCGCCGTGCTGGTCTTCTTCGTCTGGTATCGGTTGCGCGCCGAACCGCCGGTTCCCCAGGAGGAGCGCAGCCCCTTCCAGATGGCCACCGACCACATCTCGCCAGTAGCAATGGAGATGGACCCACGTGCCGATGCACCGCTGGCCACGCCCTCGGCTGAGGCCGCCACCGAAGCTGCCGCTGAACGGAGCACCGAAGAAGCCGCCGCTGCCGCTGCGGCGGCCGTGGCCGTCGCGCTGAGCGCCGCCACCCAGGCGCAGGAGCAGGAGGAGCAGCAGGCCGATACCGCAGGCCAGACAGGCAACGGGGCGAATGGCGACAGTGCGGTGCCTGCGGGTACGACGGCCGAAGGCGAAGCACCAGCCGCGCAGCCCCCCAGCCCACCCAAGGCCGCGGACAGCAATCACTGAAGCACCGTGCGGGCTACACCCGCACAGCCCCTGGTGAAAACCCTGAGTGCACGCCCCGCCACGCGGGCCACCACATCCACCGTGCGTGGCGCAAATCCCAGTTTTCGTGCATTTTTTCACTGAAAGCCGGAGGAAAGCCCTCATCTTTCGTCGCCCGCATCCCCCGTGAAAAGCTGGGACGGCTGATATATTCTTTCGCCATCCGGCTTCTGCCGGCCGATATCCGGCGACCGGCTCGCGCCCGACGCAACGCACGGCCCCGCCATCACACCAAGAGGTCATACCGATGAAATCCTTTCGCTTGACAGCACTCGCTTCGGCCATGGTCATGGCGGGCACGCTGGGCGTGTCCGCCGCACAGGCCAACGACGATCTTCTCATCGCGCTGGCAGGCCCCACCACCGGCCCCGTCACCCAGTACGGCGCCATGGTCCGCGAAGG
>JBHADS010000498.1:0-7459 GCA_041855185.1 Lautropia sp.
ACGTCCTATCACCGCCATCTTCATCGACAACCTGGGCCCAGATGTGCGCAGCCGGGAACTGCCCCCCAACCCGGATTTTGCGCGGATGATGGCCACAGAGCTGCCGGCCTTCGTCGCCCGGCACACCGGCCTGCTGCACGCCCCCGAGTACACCGTCATCGCGGGCTCCAGCTATGGTGGGCTGGCGGCCAGCTACATAGCCCACCAACATCCCGAGGTCTATGGCAGCGTGCTCTCCCTGTCCGGATCGCACTGGTGGCGTGGCCAGCCAGGGACGGAGTGGGAACAGGGCATTCCTGCGCATCTTGCCCGCCACCCCCGCCCCGGCATCCGCTGGTTCATCAGCGCCGGCATCTACGAAGCCGCCCGCAATGGCAGCCGCGACATCCTCAGCAACAGCCGCCAGCTGCACGAGATCCTGCGACGCCAAGGCCAGCACAGCATCTATCGGGAATATGCTGGCGGCCACGACTATGCGATCTGGCAAGGTGCCCTCGGCGACGGCCTGATGGCACTGTTCGGCTCCGCCCGGCCGCTCTATCCCCCCGAAAAGCCGGCGCCCCCACGCTAACCCTCTTCGACGCGCACTGCGCGCCCGAGCGGGTCTATGTCGCCGGCCCAGCACGATACGGTGCCAGGGGCACAAACCGTGCTTTCCCGCGACCATTTCCTGCCAGCGCAAGACCCGGACGGACGGACCCGGATACGATGCAGGCGCCCATCCCGCTTCGGGAAAAGCCCCCAGCGGGTGCAGGTGCCCATCGAACCAAGGAGACAGCAATGACAGCCCCGAACCTCCCGTCCGCCCCCGACTCCCCGCGCTATCTGGAGGACTTCGCAGTCGGCGATCGCTTCGAGACCGGAGAATATCCGCTGAGCCGCGAACAGATCCTGGCCTTTGCGACCCAGTACGATCCTCAACCGATGCACCTGGATGAAGACGCCGCACGCCGGACGATCTTTGGAGAATTCATCGGCAGCGGCTGGCAGACCCTGCTGATCACGATGGAGCTGATCCTGAAGGCCCGTATCCTGGGCAGCACACCGGTTGCCGCAGCCGAGTTCAGGGAAGTTCGCTTCCATGCCCCCAGCCGGCCCGGCGACATACTCCAGGCGAGCCTGGAAGTGCTGGCCATCCGCCCGTCCCGCAGCCGTCCGGACCGCGGCCTGATGGACGTGAAAGTCAGCACCCGGACCACCAGCGGCACGATGCTGATCACCCAGCAATGGAGCCTCGTCCTGCCCTGCCGCCCCAGCGAGGCGGCGGGCACTGGTGCACGCGAACGCGCCCACTGACGACAAGCAACGCTTCGACCGGGATGTCTGCCTCGATGCAGCCGTGGATCGCTTCCCGGTCCTGAATGGCTTCAAGGCTTGGCACGGCTCAGCCATCCGGCTGAATGTGACCAGCCAGGGCTCGCGTAGAACCTGCATACTCGCGCAGCCCCGGGCCAAATCACTCCTCGGCCGGCGCGCTGGCGCCGTTGGCCGGCACCAGGATGTCCCGGTTGCCGTTGCCACCCATCGGCGAGACGATGCCCGAACGCTCCATCTGCTCCAGCAGCCGCGCCGCCCGGTTGTAACCGATGCGCAGGTGGCGCTGCACCAGCGAGATCGAGGCACGACGATGCTGCAGCACGATCGCCACAGCCTGGTCGTACATCGCGTCCGTCTCCCCGTCCATACCAGCCTCGGCCAACGTGCTCTGCAGCCCGCCGAAGCCGACCGCACTGCCGGTATTCGACTCGTCCGGCACACCGCCTTCGAGGATGCCTTCGATGTAGTCCGGCTCGCCGCCCACTTCCTTCCAGGCCGCCACCACCTTCAGCACCTCGTCGTCGGCCACATAGGCGCCGTGCACCCGCTGCGGCAGCTGGGTGCCGGCCGGCAGGTAGAGCATGTCGCCCTGCCCCAGCAGCGTCTCGGCCCCCATCTGATCCAGGATGGTGCGCGAATCGATCTTCGACGACACCTGGAAAGCGATCCGTGACGGTACGTTGGCCTTGATCAGACCCGTGATCACGTCCACCGACGGCCGCTGAGTGGCCAGAATCAGGTGGATGCCAGCCGCACGGGCCTTCTGGGCCAGACGGGCGATCAGTTCCTCGATCTTCTTGCCGACCACCATCATCAGGTCGGCCAGCTCGTCGATCACCACCACGATCACCGGCAGCTTGTGCAGCGGCTCGGGCGCATCCGGGGTCAGCGAGAAGGGGTTGGGGATCAGCTCCTCGTTCTTCTCGGCCTCGGCGATCTTGGCGTTGTAGCCCGCCAGATTGCGCACCCCGAGCTTGCTCATCAGCTTGTAGCGGCGCTCCATCTCGCCCACACACCAGTTCAGCGCGTGGCCGGCCTGGCGCATGTCCGTCACCACCGGCGCCAGCAGATGCGGGATGCCCTCGTAGACGCTCATCTCCAGCATCTTCGGGTCGATCATGATCATCCGAACCTGCGAGGGATCGGCTTTGTAGAGGATCGACATCAGCATCGCGTTGATGCCCACCGATTTGCCCGAGCCGGTCGTACCCGCCACCAGCAGGTGCGGCATCCGCGCCAGATCGGCCACCACCGGATTGCCGGAAATGTCCTTGCCCAGCGCCACCGTCACCACCGACTTGCTGTCCACATAGGTCTGCGAACCGATGATCTCCGACAGGCGCACGCCCTGGCGACGCGGATTGGGCAGCTCCAGCCCCATCAGGTTCTTGCCGGGAATGGTCTCGACCACCCGCAGCGAGATCACCGACAGTGCCCGTGCCAGATCCTTGGCCAGATTGACGATCTGGCTGCCCTTCACGCCAGTGGCCGGCTCGATCTCGTAACGGGTGATGACCGGACCCGGATAGGCATGCACGACGGTGGCATTGATGCCGAAATCGGCCAGCTTCTTCTCGATCAGCCGCGAGTTGTATTCCAGCGTCTCGGGCGACATGGTTTCCACCGTGTCGGGCGGCGCGTCCAGCAGCGCCAGATCCGGCAGCGGCGAATCCTCGCCCAGATCGCGGTAGACCGGGGCCGGACGGGCCACGGTGCGCATCTGCTGCGCCGCCACCGCCGAGACTGGCGATGGTGCGTGCACAGCCGCTGGCGGAGCCATCAGCGGCCCATTCATGGGCAGATCGTCATCCAGATCGTCGATGTCCGGAGCGATGACCGGCTCGGCGGCCGGCAGACGCGGCGTCGGGCGGATCAGCGGCTCATGCGGCGAATCGCCATCGATATCCAGGCTGGGACGAGGCACGCCCAGCAGGCTGCCGCGCTTCTGCGCCGCCTGCGCACCCACCCGGGCATCGGCCCGGGCGGCGATTTTCTCCTTGACGAAGAGCATCGCCCCTTCCAGCAGCGCGCCGGTCCGCTCGAAGATGCTCATCCACGACACGCCGGTCGCCAGGCTGAAGCCGATGGCGATCATCAGCAGCAAAGCCATCGTGCCGCCCACATCGCCCAGCATCTCGTGCACCGGGGCCGCCACCAGCGCCCCCATCAGCCCGCCGGGGGCCAGGGGCAGATCGGCCGTCAGCGTGTAGAGACGCGAGCCCTCGATGGCGCAGGCGCCCACCAGCAGCAGGATGAAGCCGATCCAGCGCTCCCAGGCGAAGCGAACCGGCGGGGCCGGCTCCTGGGCCGGTTTGGCATCGGCCAGCGGCGCCTGGCGGTTCTCACGGTGCAGGCGCCGATAGCTGACCAGCACCCGCAGAATCAGAAAGAAAGAAAACAGATAGGCCGACAGCCCGAACAGATAGAGCATCAGATCGGCAAACCACGCCCCGACCTTGCCACCCAGGTTGTGGATGTGCTGGACGACGACGGCATGGGACCAGCCCGGATCGCGCGAGTCATAGCTGATCAGGATCAGCAGCAGGAACAGCGCCAGAAAGCACAGGCCGATCCATCGCGCCTCCCGCAGCAGGCGGATTGCCCGCTGCGACAGGCCGATGTGGCGGCTCGCCCAATGTTCTGGTGGTGATGCAGTTGTTGCGCTTCGCGCCATTGTGCGGAAAACCTCCGTGTGAAACTCAGCTCAGATAATTGCTAAGTTTCTCACGAAGCATCAGTTTTCCTTCGGGCATCGGCACGATATAGCCCTCGACTTCCAGCCCTTTCATCACTCGCGATACCATTTCGCGCGATGCGCCGATCATCTTGGCGATTTCCTGGCGCGGCAGCTTGGTCCGGACGATCCGCTCCTCGCCAACCTTCTCGGACATGTCGAGCAGCACCCGGGCGACCCGGCCGTAGACATCCAGCAGCGCCAGGGTCTCGATCTTCTGGTCGGCCTCGCGCAGGCGACGCACCAGCCCGATCATGATCCGCATGCACATCTCGGGGCTGGACAGCATCATGGCCTTGAAGCTGTCCTTGTTGATCGACATGAAGTCCGCGGATTCGGTGGTGATGACGCTGGCCGAGCGAGGCGATTCGTCGATCAGGCTCATCTCGCCGAAGCATTCGCCGGGGCCGATCACGGCCAGGATCACTTCCTTGCCGTCGGTGTCGGAGCGCTGCACCTTGGCGCGGCCCGACAACAGAATGTAGAGGCTCTGGGACGGTTCACCTTCGGTGACGATCACCCGCCCCTTGGGGAAATTGCGGCGGACGCTGCCGGCTGCCAGACGCTCGATCTGCGATTCGGTCAGCCCGGAGAACAGCGGAACCCGCCGCAGAAAGGCGATATTTTGCTCTTGAGTCATGCGAAGTCTCTGTGAGTCCATCATGTGAACGAAGGTGGAACAGCCCGCATCCTCTTGCCCTGCCATGCCCGGTCCGTGAGCGCCGGTGGCCACCTTCGGGCGGGACGGCGCCGGGAACGGACCCGTCATCGCCCCGGAACATGGCCGGACCCCCCGTTCGGAAACACCCTGCCCTGCAATGGATGCCATCCGGGACCAATCGCGCCGATAGGGAGAAACTCCCTGTTGCCGATCGGCTTCCCATAAACTGTCGACAGCTTCTTATAATTTCGGCCCGACGGCGGACGAGACCGACACCGATCGGCTATCGGCCGCCCAATGGTTGTTTTCATGGAATTTCTGCAACAGAAACGAGCCCCCTGATGAGTGATTCACGCCACGCCCGCCTGCTGATTCTCGGTTCCGGCCCCGCCGGCTACACCGCCGCCATCTATGCCGCCCGTGCCAACCTGCAGCCGCTGCTCGTCACCGGTCTGATCCAGGGCGGCCAACTGACCACCACCACCGAAGTCGACAACTGGCCGGCCGATGTCGATGGCGTGCAGGGACCGGAGCTGATGGAACGTTTCCGCGCCCACGCCGAGCGCTTCAACACGACCATCGTCAACGACCACATCAATGCCGTCGACCTGAGCCAGCGCCCCTTCCGGCTGACGGGCGACAGCGGCAGCTACACCTGCGATGCGCTGATCATCGCCACCGGCGCCTCGGCACGCTACCTGGGCCTGCCCTCGGAAAGCGCCTATTCGGGCCGTGGCGTGTCGGCCTGCGCCACCTGCGACGGCTTTTTCTACCGCAATCAGGACGTGGCGGTGATCGGCGGCGGCAACACCGCGGTCGAGGAAGCGCTCTACCTGAGCAACATCGCCAGCAAGGTCACGGTCGTGCACCGCCGCGACCGCTTCCGCGCCGAGCCGATCCTGGTCGACAAGCTGATGGAGAAGGTCGCGGCCGGCAAGGTCGAGGTGCTCTGGCATCACGAGCTGGACGAGGTGCTGGGCGATGCCAGCGGCGTCACCGGCATGCGGCTGCGCTGCAACCAGGACGGCAGCCAGCGGGATGTGAAGCTGATGGGCGTGTTCATCGCCATCGGCCACACCCCGAACACCAGCCTGTTCGAAGGTCAGCTGGAGATGGTCAACGGCTACCTGAAGACCAAGGGCGGTCTGAACGGCAACGCCACCGAGACCAGCGTCCACGGCGTCTTTGCCGCCGGCGACGTACAGGACCATGTGTACCGCCAGGCGATCACCAGCGCCGGCACCGGCTGCATGGCCGCGCTCGACGCTCAGCGCTTCCTCGAGGAACAGGGTTGAGAAAGCCCGAGCGCCTGGGCCTGCAGGATCTGGGAAAGCTTGCGCGCACGATCAAAGCGCAGGCCGAACAGCGCCGGCAGGAGGCTCTGGCACGCCAGGCACAGGCGCGGCGCCGGCAGCAGGAAGCCGACGTGTTCGCCCGGGCCGTGGGCCCGGTCACACCGCTGAAGCCCACCGGCCGGCGCGAGCCGGAGGTGGTACGCCCACTGCCGACGGCCCGCCAGCGGGCGCTCGACGAGCAGCAGGCACTCGCCCAGTCACTGTCGGACGAGATCGACATCGAGCGTCTGCTGGAAAGCGACGAGAAGCTGTCGTTCCGGCGCCCGGGCGTCGGCATCGATGCGCTGGGCAAGCTGCGTCGCGGACAATGGGTGGTGCAGGCCCAGCTCGATCTGCACGGATTGCGCACCGACGAGGCGCGCGAGGAAGTGGTGCACTTCGTGATGCAGGCCAACCGCAACGGCCTGCGCTGTGTGCGCATCATCCACGGCAAGGGGCTGGGCTCGGTCAACCGCCAGCCCGTGCTGAAGGACAAGGTCCTGCGCTGGCTGACCCAGCGCCTGGAAGTGATCGCCTTCTGTCAGGCGCCTCCCTTCGCCGGCGGCAGCGGCGCCCTGCTGGTGCTGCTGCGCCAGCCGCCGGGGCCGGGCTGAGCTCAGATCGCCTCTTCGTCCACTTCGCCGGTGCGGATGCGGATCACCTGCTCGACGTTGCTGACGAAGATCTTGCCATCACCGATCCGGCCGGTACGGGCGGCCTTGACGATCGCTTCGATGACGACATCCAGCGTCGAATCACTGACCACCACCTCGATCTTGAGCTTGGGCAGGAAATCGACGACATACTCGGCACCCCGATACAGCTCGGTATGCCCTTTCTGGCGACCAAAGCCCTTGACTTCGGTCACGGTCAGGCCGGCGACACCCACAGCAGCCAGGGCCTCCCGGACCTCATCCAGCTTGAAGGGTTTGATCACCGCAGTGATTTTCTTCATTGTTTTCTCCCTAAGGTCTCTCTGAAGCCCGAGGTGATCGGATAGCGCCAATCCGCGCCAAAGGCGCGCGCCGTGATGCGCGGCCCGATCGGCCCCTGCTGGCGCTTGTACTCGCTGATCCGCAGCAGACGCACGACCTGCGTCACCGCCTCGGCCGGCAGTCCCTGCTCGACCAGTTGCTCGGCCGGCAGATCCTGCTCGACATAGCCCTGGATGATCCGGTCGAGCACCTCATAGGGCGGCAGCGAGTCCTGATCGGTCTGATCGGGGCGCAGCTCGGCACTGGGCGCCCGCGTGATGATCCGCTCGGGAATGACCTCCGACAAGGTATTGCGGTAGCGCGCCAGCCGATAGACCAGCGTCTTGAGCACATCCTTCAGCGGCGCAAAGCCGCCCGCCATGTCTCCGTAGAGCGTCGAGTAGCCGACCGCCACTTCCGACTTGTTGCTGGTCGTCAG
>JBHADS010000499.1:0-3215 GCA_041855185.1 Lautropia sp.
GTTAGAATGCTCTTTTCCGGGTTGCAGGTCGGGTATGGCGACCGTCCGGATCTGTTGATTCAAGAGATTCAAGAGGATTCATCCACGGAATCCGCATGCCGACCGGTGGGCGAGGGCGCAATGGCTGATACAAAAAACACAGGACTTTCTTATCGTGACGCGGGCGTCGACATCGATGCAGGCGATGCACTGGTCGAACGCATCAAGCCGCTGGCGGCACGCACCCGCCGGCCGGGGCTGCTGTCGGGTATCGGCGGTTTTGGCGGGCTGTTCCAGGTGCCGGCCTCCTACAGGGAGCCGGTGCTGGTCTCGGGCACCGATGGCGTCGGTACCAAGCTGAAGCTCGCCTTTGCGCTCAACAGCCACGGCACGATCGGCATCGATCTGGTGGCGATGAGCGTCAACGACATTCTGGTGCAGGGTGCCGAACCGCTGTTCTTCCTCGATTACTTCGCCTGCGGCAAGCTCGATGTCGATACCGGTGCGGCCGTGGTCGGTGGCGTGGCTGCCGGTTGCGAGCAGTCCGGCTGTGCGCTGCTGGGCGGCGAAACCGCCGAGATGCCCGGCATGTACCCGCCGGGCGAATATGATCTGGCCGGTTTTGCGGTCGGTGTGGTCGAGCGCTCGCAGATCATCGATGGCAGCCGCATCCGTGCCGGCGACAAGCTGCTGGGGCTGGCCTCCTCGGGCCCGCACTCCAATGGCTACTCGCTGATCCGCAAGGTGATCGAGAAAGCCTGCGGCGAAGTCTCGGCCCAGGCGCTGCAGCAGCCGCTTGCCGGCAAGCCGATGGCCGAGCATGTGATGGCCCCCACCCGCATCTACGTGAAGTCGCTGCTGCCCTTGCTGCGCGAAGCCGATCAGCCGATCCGGGGGCTGGCCCACATCACCGGCGGTGGCCTGCTGGAAAATGTGCCGCGCATGTTGCCGGCCGATCTCACGGCGCAGATCGTCGCCGGCTCGTGGACGCGGCCGCCGATCTTCGATTGGCTGCAGGCGCAGGGCGGCATCGACGAGCACGAGATGAACCGCGTCTTTAACTGCGGCATCGGCATGGTGGTGGCCGTGGCCGAGGCCGATGCGGCCCGTGTGGCGCAGGCGCTCGAAGCCGCCGGCGAGACCGTGTTCCAGATCGGCGAGGTGCGCCCGCGTAATGGCGAAGAGGCGCAAGCCGTCGTCGTAGCCGGCTGAGTCCGAGGGCAGGCATCGCTCCGCCCTAGCACAATTCTGCTGAAGGCGCGGGCCGCTCCGAATTCACGATCCGTGCGGGCTGGGCACCTATACTGAAGCGTCCAGCCAACAGCAGACGGGGGATCGCATGCCTGCTTCTTCCACCAAAACCCAGAAACCCCGGGCGGCACGCCAGGCCGGGAAGACGCCGAAGGCCCGGACGGGCTCCGGCGCCGGGGCAAGCCCGAAAGCCCGGGACGACACTGGTGCCGGCGCTGCCGTCCAAGCCGGCACAACCCCAAAAGCCCGCACAACGCCAAAGGCCGGCGTCATGCCGAAGGCCCGGGCAACCCCGGCAGCGGCGCCGGCCGCCCGGGAGAACCGGCCCGGCATGGGCGCGCTGCCCTATCGGGGCGGCGTGTCCTTCCGTGTCTGGGCGCCTCACGCGGACGAGGTCTGGGTGACGGGCGATTTCAATGAATGGTCGAAAACCGCGCACCCGCTCGCCAGCGAAGGCAACGGCTACTGGTATGCCGCAGTCCAGGGCGCCAAGGCCGGGCAGGAATACAAGTACATCCTGCGCAACGATGATCTCCTGCTCGAAAGGATCGACCCTTATGCCCGCCAGGTGACGCACTCGGTCGGGCATGGTGTCATCTACGACCCGGCCGCTTTCGACTGGGAAGGCGATGATTTCAGCATCGCCGCGCACAACGAACTGGTGATCTACGAGCTGCACGTCGGCTCCTTCTTCACCGATGAGGAAGGCAAGCCGGGGGATTTCGATGATGTGCTGCATCGCCTCGACCATCTGGTGAAGCTGGGCATCAACGCCATTCAGGTCATGCCGGTCTCGGAGTTCGCCGGTGACTTCTCGTGGGGTTACAACCCGGCGCATGTGTTTGCGGTGGAAAGCGCCTATGGCGGCCCGGACAAGCTCAAGCGGCTGGTGCGCGAGGCGCACCGGCGGGGCATCGCGGTGATCATGGATGTGGTCTACAACCACTTCGGCCCGAGCGATCTCGATATCTGGCAGTTCGATGGCTGGCAGGAGAACGACAAGGGGGGCATCTATTTCTACAACGACCACCGCTCCAAGACCCCCTGGGGCGATACCCGGCCCGATTACGGTCGTGGCGAGGTGCGTCAGTTCATCCATGACAACGCGATGATGTGGTTGGAGGATTTCCACATCGACGGCCTGCGCTTCGACATGACCCTCTACATCCACAGCGTCAATGGTGACGGTGGCGAAGCCATCCCCGAGGGCTGGAGCCTGATGCAGTATGTGAATCGTTCGGTGCAGGAGCGCTTTCCGGGGCGCATCCTGATCGCCGAAGACCTGCACAGCAATCCGGCCATCACCGCCGATGTCGAGCACGGTGGCGCGGGCTTTCATTCGCAGTGGGATGCGCAGTTCGTGCACCCGATCCGCGACATGGTGATCCATGCCGACGACGGCGCCCGCTCGATGGCCGCCGTGAGCAAGGCGCTCACCTATCGCTATGAGGATGACGCCTTTCACCGCGTGATCTACAGCGAATCGCA
Source organism: Lautropia sp. (assembly GCA_041855185.1). Classification (GTDB taxonomy): domain Bacteria; phylum Pseudomonadota; class Gammaproteobacteria; order Burkholderiales; family Burkholderiaceae_E; genus Lautropia. The sequence continues at coordinate 2,719 of JBHADS010000499.1, forward strand.
CGATGAGGTTGCCAACGGCAAGGCGCGCGTGCCGCACGAGATCGACAAGGACGACCCGACGGGCTGGCATGCCCAGAAGCGATCGACCCTGGCGGCCGGGCTGCTGTTCAGCGCACCGGGCATCCCGATGATCTTCCAGGGGCAGGAGTTCCTGCAGGGCGAGTGGTTCCGCGACGACGTGCCGCTGGACTGGGACCTGCATGAGGAGTTTCATGGGGTCGTGCGCCTGTACCGGGATCTGATCCATCTGCGCCTGAACCGGGAGGGCGTCAGCCGCGGCCTGTGCGGACAGCATATCGCCGTCACGCACGTCGACGAGGCGCAGAAGATGGTCGTCTTCCAGCGTTGGGACGAGCATGGCGACGGCGATGACGTGATGGTGGTCGTCAACTGCGGTCATGGGGGCCGGGAGAACTACCGGATCGGCATGCCGCAGAGCGGCGCATGGCGGCTGCGCTTCAACTCCGACGCCAGCATCTACAGCGACGACTTCGGCA
>JBHADS010000500.1:0-5823 GCA_041855185.1 Lautropia sp.
CCGGTCAACACCGGCATGGCGGTCAGCAGCCCGAACTGTGTCTCGTTCAGCCCCAGTTGCTCCTTGATCGGAATGCCCAGTACGGCAAACATCATCCAGATCGCAAAGCAGATGGTGAAAGCGAAGGTGCTGGACACCAGTACCGACCAGGCGCCCCGTGGGACGGCAACCTCCCCTGTTTTCTCGGCCATGATCCAGCCACCTCCCGTTCAACAAATTTCATATAAATCTAGAGGTGTTGAACGCCGCCGGCCATTCTTCAAAGGAAGAAGAGCCGGGGCTCGGATGGCCTAGTCCGAAAGAACTAGAGTGGATGAGCTTGACTACAATGGGGTCGAGGCCGCGCCCGGCGCCCGGCCATCCCTTTGCGCGGGCAGCCCACCGGCCACGCACCGCCCTCGCACGGCAGGCCCGTCGGGGGCTTCCTGTCCCCTTTTTTCCGTTCTTGCCACCATGACCATGAGCAATCCTCATTCCTCCTGCCCGGCCACCCCACAGGCGGTGGTTCAGGGCGCCGGCCAGGCCGCGATGTTCATCGTGCTGTCGCTGCGGGCCGATACCGACGCCCCGCAAACCGTCTGCGAAGGCCTGGCCGAGCTGCCGGCGCTCACCCGCAGCCTGAACCTCCGCTTCCAGGATGCCCGACTGAGCTGTGTGACGGGTATCGGCTCGGCCGCCTGGGACCGGCTGTTCCCGGAACAGCCCCGCCCGGCCCATCTGCACCCCTTCAAGGCACTGCAGGGCGCCACGCACAGCGCCCCCGCCACCCCCGGCGATCTGCTGTTCCACATCCGCGCCAGTCGGATGGACGCCTGTTTCGAGCTGGCGATGCAGCTCAGCAACCGGCTGGCCGGTGCCACCGAGCCGGTCGACGAGGTGCACGGCTTCCGCTACTTCGATGCGCGCAGCATGGTCGGCTTCGTCGACGGCACCGAGAACCCCGAGGGTGACGAGGCCGTCGAGGCGACACTGATCGGCGACGAGGACCCGCACTTTGCCGGTGGCAGCTATGTGATCGTGCAGAAGTATCTGCACGACATGAACGCCTGGAACGCGCTGACGGTGGCCGAGCAGGAGAAGGTGATCGGCCGCACCAAGCACGAGGACCGGGAGCTGTCCGACGAGGAGAAGCCCTCGAACTCGCACATCGCGCTGAACGTGATCGAGGACGAGAACGGGGTCGAGCAGCCGATCCTGCGCGCCAACCTGCCCTTCGGCAATCCGTCGAAGAACGAGTACGGCACCTTCTTCATCGGCTACGCCCGCAACCCGGCCATCACCGAGAAGATGCTCAGCAACATGTTCATCGGCAACCCGCCGGGCAACCACGACCGGCTGCTGGACTTCAGCCGCGCCGTCACCGGCGTGCTGTTCTTCGTGCCCGCCGCCTCCCTGCTGGACGCGTTGCTGGGCGACGACTGAACGACACCCCAGCACCGTTCATAGACGGAGACTGTCCGTCCGACAGACACGGGGCGGCCAACTGATGCAGAGCCGCCCGCCTCACGGCACACTGATGGGAACTGTCCCATCCGTTTCTCTGAGGTTTCGATCCCCGTGTCCCTCCATCCACCATCGAATGCAAAGACCGAGCGTAGCGACAAAGGCGATGCCGTCACATTGCCGGGGCTGGCACGGGTATTGATCCAGCACAAGATGCTGACGGTCGAGCAGGCGCGCGAACTGCACGCCAAGGTCAGTGCCGCCGAGGACGGCCGTCTGCTCGACGAGCTGGTGCTCAACGCCAAGCTGATTCCGCCGCTGAAGCTCGCCCATTTTCTGGCGGAGACCTTCGGCACGCCGGTGATGGATCTGGCGACGCTGGATTTCAGCATCCTGCCGCTGGATCAGATCGACCGCAAGCTGCTGGCCGAGACCCGGATCATCCCCTTGCTGCGCCGTGGCAACCGGCTGTCGGTGCTGCTGTCCGATCCGACGGATCATCAGGCGATCGAGCGGGTCAAGTTCCAGCAGCAGGCGATCATCGACCCGATCGTGGTCGAGCACCACAAGCTGACCAAGCTGATCAAGAACCTCGACCAGAGCACCGCCGACAAGCTGGCCGAGCTGATCGGTGAAACCCTCGAAGACGAGGCCGGCACGCCCGAGGGGGCGGTGGCGCTGGAAGACAACGCCGATGTCGATGATGCCCCGATCGTGCGCTTTCTGCAGAAAGTGCTGATGGACGCGATCCAGGGCGGCGCCTCGGACATCCACTTCGAGCCCTACGAAAAGTTCTACCGCATCCGCTTCCGGGTGGACGGGGAGCTGCGTGAAGTCACCCAGCCGCCGCTGGTGATCAAGGACAAGCTCGCCTCGCGCATCAAGGTCATCTCGCGCCTGGACATCTCGGAGAAGCGAATCCCCCAGGATGGCCGGATGAAGCTGGTCATCTCGAACAACCGCGCCATCGACTTCCGGGTCTCGACGCTGCCGACGCTGTTCGGCGAGAAGATCGTGATGCGTATTCTGGACCCCTCCTCGGCCAAGCTCGGCATCGATGCGCTGGGCTACGATCCGGACCAGAAGAAGGCGTTGCTGGACGCGGTGCACCGTCCCTACGGCATGGTGCTGGTGACGGGGCCGACCGGTTCGGGCAAGACGGTGTCGCTCTATACCTGTCTGAACATCCTGAACCAGCCTGGCGTCAACATCGCCACCGCCGAAGACCCGGCCGAGATCAACCTGCCCGGCATCAATCAGGTCAACGTCAACGACAAAGCGGGCCTGACCTTCTCGGCGGCGCTGAAATCCTTTCTGCGTCAGGACCCGGACATCATCATGGTCGGTGAGATCCGGGATCTGGAAACCGCCGACATTGCGATCAAGGCCGCACAGACCGGCCACATGGTGATGTCGACGCTGCACACCAACGATGCGCCGACCACCCTGACCCGTCTGATGAACATGGGCGTCGCGCCCTTCAACATCGCCTCGTCGGTGATCCTGATCACCGCGCAGCGTCTGGCGCGCCGGCTGTGCACCTGCAAGGTCGAAGTCGATCTGGACGACGACACGCTGCTGGCCGCCGGCTTCAGTGAGGACGATCTGGACGGCTCCTGGCGCCCCTACAAGGCCGTGGGCTGCGAGCGCTGCAATGGCTCGGGCTACAAGGGCCGGGTCGGCATCTATCAAGTGATGCCGATTTCCGAAGAGATTCAGAAGATCATCCTCAGCTCGGGCAATGCGATGGAAATCGCCGCCCAGGCCAAACGCGAAGGCGTCAACGACCTGCGGACCTCGGGGCTGATCAAGGTCAAGCAGGGCCTCACCACCATCGAAGAAGTTCTGGGCGTCACCAACGAATGAACGCTATCCCTACCCAATTCATTGCCCTGGAGCACCTGCGGCAATGCTGGACGCACGCGCCCGCACGGCCTTCCGCGGCAAGCCGGCTGCGCCGCAGCCTGTCGCTGTTCTCGAGCTGGCTGCTGCCCGCCTCCCCTTTCATTGAAACAGGTTCCGACGACACCGGAGTTGACCCGACATGGTTGCCAAGGCATTGAACGCCGGCGCGCAGGCGCCCCAGAAGAACAAGGTCAAGGAATTCACCTTCGCCTGGGAAGGCCGGGATCGTGCCGGCAAGACCCTGCGGGGCGACAGCCGTGCCAGTGGCGAGACCATCGTCATCAACTCGCTGCGCCGTCAGGGCATCACCGTCACCAAGATCAAGAAACAGCGCTACAAGGGTGTCAGCGGCAAGATCCAGGACAAGGACATCACGCTGTTCACCCGCCAGCTGGCCACGATGATGAAGGCCGGCGTGCCGCTCTTGCAATCCTTCGAGATCGTCGCCAAGGGCACCGACAACAAGGCCGTCGCCAAACTGTTCACCGACATCAAGGGCGATGTCGAGACCGGTACGGCGCTGTCGCAGGCTTTCCGCAAGTATCCGCTCTACTTCGACAATCTGTTCTGCAACCTGGTGGGCGCCGGTGAACAGGCCGGTATTCTGGACGACCTGCTCGACCGGCTGGCGCTCTACAAGGAAAAGATCGAGGCGATCAAGGGCAAGATCAAATCGGCCCTGTTCTACCCGATCTCGGTGATGGTGGTGGCTTTCGTGGTGGTGGCGCTGATCATGCTGTTCGTGGTGCCCGCCTTCAAGAGCGTGTTCGAGAGCTTCGGCGCCGACCTGCCCGCCCCCACGCTGTTCGTGATGGGGCTGTCGGAATTCTTCGTCCAGAACTGGTATCTGATCTTCGGCGGCATCGGTGGCGCTATCTACTTCTTCCTGCAGGCGTGGAAGCGCTCGCCGAAGGTGCAGGTGGCGATGGACCGTTTCCTGCTGAAGCTGCCGATCTTCGGTCCGGTGATCCGCAAGGCCACCATCGCCCGCTGGCTGCGCACGCTGTCGACGATGTTCGCCGCCGGCGTGCCACTGGTCGAGGCGCTGGATTCGGTGGGCGGCGCGGCCGGCAACCACATCTATCTGCAGGCCACCAAGAAGATCCAGCAGGAAGTCGCCACCGGCACCAGCTTGACGATCGCCATGCAGAATGCCAATGTATTCCCGAACATGGTGATCCAGATGGCCTCGATCGGTGAAGAATCGGGCTCGCTGGATTCGATGCTCGGCAAGTCGGCCGACATCTTCGAGCGCGAGGTCGATGATGCCGTCGAAAGTCTGTCGTCGCTGATGGAACCGCTGATCATGGTGGTGCTGGGCACGCTGATCGGTGGCCTGGTGGTGGCGATGTATCTGCCGATCTTCAAACTCGGTCAGGTGGTCTAAGGTTCACAGCATGGGCATCGAAACGCAGTTCTGGGTGACGCCGGCCTTCTCGCTGGCACTGGCCGGCCTGATCGGCCTGCTGGTCGGAAGTTTTCTCAACGTCGTCATCCACCGGCTGCCGTTGATGATGCAGGCGCAATGGGAAGCCGAGGCTGCCGAACTGCAGGCCAGCCTCGGCGGCCAGGACGCGCCAGCGGCCCGCAGCCGCGAGCCCTTCAACCTGATGGTGCCGCGCTCGCGCTGCCCTTCCTGCGGTCACGCCATCGGCGCCCTGGAGAACATCCCGGTGCTGTCCTGGCTGTTCCTGAAGGGCCGCTGCCGGGGCTGCGGCACACGGATCTCCTGCCGCTACCCGCTGGTGGAGCTGGCGACCGGCGCGCTGGCCCTGGCCTCGGTCTGGAGCTTCGGCCTGTCGGTGACGGGGGTGGCGGCTGCCGTCTTCTGCGCGGTGCTGCTGGTGCTGGCGCTGATCGACTTCGACACCCAGTTGCTGCCCGACAGCCTGACCCTGCCCCTGCTGTGGGGCGGGCTGCTGCTGAACCTCGGGCCGCACGGCTTCGTGGCCCTGCCCGATGCCGTCATCGGCGCAATGGCCGGCTATCTGTCGCTGTGGAGCATCTACTGGGCCTTCAAGCTGCTCACCGGCAAGGAAGGCATGGGCTATGGCGACTTCAAACTGCTGGCCGCCATCGGTGCCTGGTTCGGCTGGCAGGCGCTGCCCGCCGTCGTGCTGATCTCCTCGGTGATCGGCGCCGTGGTCGGCATCTGCCTGATCCGCTTCAGCGGTCACGGCCGTGAACAGCCGATCCCCTTCGGCCCCTATCTGGCCGGCGCCGGCCTGGTGGCGCTGTTCTTCCGCCACGACGTGATGCGCTTGATCGGGCTCTGAGGTTCCGCGGGATCTCGGTAGCCCCCTGCCTGAAGCACTTGCCCCCATGCGGCCATCCAGCCAGAAGGCTTAACCCAGCTCAGCCGGATGCCTGATCCCCGCGCGGCGGTCGGCTTTCTAGAATGATCCCCCGGCGCTCATCCCGGGCGCCGTATCCGGTCATTCTGGCGCTGGAGGGTTCTCATGCCTGCCACCGACG
>JBHADS010000501.1:0-5271 GCA_041855185.1 Lautropia sp.
CAGGGACACTCTCCTAGAGGATTCGGGCCGTGGCGCGCAACGCCAGGTCCGACGGTGAGAGCTTTCTTTTGCCTTCGTTCGAGACGAAGCTGCGGCGCTCCGCAAGGCGCCCCCGGAAGATGCCCAGGAGGCTGCCTCGAAGCGGACTCGCCCGGCAGGCGAGCACCTTCGGACAGCAATCTGCCGATGTCTGCCCATACAGGCAGAAGAAAGCTCGACGGAGGTCATGCCGGGAATGGCCGGAGCGGCTCCCGGACCTCGGGAAGAACCGGCCACAAGGTGCAGGCCGGGAAACGGGACAGCCAGGGCTGTCGTGTTGCTTTGGCGCCAAAATTCTACCGGAGCTACAGCCCCGAAGCGCCAAAGTCAGGGATACCGATCAGGTTTGGTGCCGAGATCGGCGATCGGGCGGCATCAGGCGGCTGCCCGGCCCGCGAGCCAACGGCCTTGGGCCACCTGAACGGGCGGCCGGCACCGAGGCCGCCCCATGAAACCCGATGACGCGGCCATCCACTTACAGGAGAGCACACGACACCCCGAGGCTGCAGTCACGGCCCAGAATGTGGTGGTCCGAAACGGATCGGGCCGACCACGGAGGGTCGGCCCGGCCCGGCGCAGCCGCGCAGGGCTGCTGCTCGGCATGCGCCCGATCAGGCGCCTTCGGCCGGCGGGTTTTCCTCGGCGGCGGCGGCCTTCATCGACAGGCGCAGACGGCCCTTGTCGTCGGCCTCGATGACCTTGACGCGGACGGACTGGCCTTCCTTGACGTAGTCCTCGACCTTGTTGACCCGCTCGTTGGCGATCTGCGAGACGTGCAGCAGACCGTCACGGCCGGGCAGCACCTGCACGATCGCGCCGAATTCGAGGATCTTCAGCACGGTACCGTTGTAGATCTTGCCGATCTCGACTTCGGCCGTCAGGTCCGCGATGCGCTGCTGAGCGCGGCGGGCGGCCTCGGCATCGACGGCGGCAATGGTGATCGAGCCATCGTCCTGGATGTCGATGGTGGTGCCGGTTTCTTCGGTGATGGCGCGGATGGTGGCACCGCCCTTGCCGATCACGTCGCGGATCCGCTCGGGGTTGATCTTCATCTGGTACATGCGCGGCGCGAAGTCCGACAGCTCGGTGCGGGCGGCCGGGATGGCTTCCTGCATCTTGCCGAGGATGTGCATCCGGGCTTCCTTGGCCTGGGCCAGCGCAACCTGCATGATCTCGCGGGTGATGCCCTGGATCTTGATGTCCATCTGCAGCGCGGTCACGCCCTGCTCGGTACCGGCCACCTTGAAGTCCATGTCGCCGAGGTGGTCCTCGTCGCCGAGGATGTCGGTCAGCACGGCGAACTTGTTGCCTTCCTTGATCAGGCCCATCGCGATGCCGGCCACGTGACGCTCGACCGGCACGCCGGCATCCATCAGCGCCAGGCAGCCGCCGCAGACCGAGGCCATCGACGAGGAGCCGTTGGATTCGGTGATTTCCGAGACCAGACGGATCGAGTAGGCGAAGTCTTCGGCCGAGGGCACCAGCGGCGTGATGGCGCGCTTGGCCAGCCGGCCGTGACCGACTTCGCGGCGCTTCGGCGTGCCCATGCGGCCGGTCTCGCCGGTGGCATAGGGGGGCATGTTGTACTGCATCATGAAGCGCTCACGGTATTCGCCGGTGATCGCATCGATGATCTGCTCGTCGCGGGCGGTGCCCAGCGTGGCAACGACCAGCGCCTGGGTCTCGCCACGGGTGAACAGCGCGCTGCCATGCGCACGGGGCAGCACACCGGTGCGGATCGAGATCGGGCGCACGGTGCGGGTGTCGCGGCCGTCGATGCGCGGCTCGCCCGACAGGATCTGGGTACGGACGATGCCGGACTGCAGGTTGAACAGGATGTCGGAGACATCGGCTGTAGACGGCGGATTCTCGTCGGCCGCCAGCTGGGCCTGCACCTCGGACTCGATCGCCTTGATGCGCTGCGAGCGCTCCTGCTTGATGCGCAGCTGATAGGCTTCGCGCAGCTTTTCCCCGGCCAGGGCCGTGACGCGCTCGATCAGCGCGGTGTTCGGCTCGGGCGCGGCCCAGTCCCACTCTTCCTTGCCACCGGCCTCGACCAGCTCCTCGATGGCCTGGATGGCGATCTGCATCTGCTCGTGGCCGAAGACCACGGCGCCCAGCATCACATCCTCGGACAGCTCGCCCGCCTCGGACTCGACCATCAGCACGGCCTGATCGGTGCCGGCCACCACCAGATCCAGCTTCGATTCCTTCAGCTGCGAAATGGTCGGGTTCAGCACATAGTTGCCATCGATATAACCGACGCGCGCGGCACCGACCGGGCCGGCGAAGGGCACGCCCGAAATCGCCAGGGCGGCCGAGGCGCCGATCATCGCCGGGATGTCGGGATCGACCTCGGGGTTGCTGGACAGCACCGTCAGCACCACCTGGACTTCGTTCATGAAGCCTTCGGGGAACAGCGGGCGGATCGGACGGTCGATCAGGCGCGCCGTCAGCGTTTCCTTCTCGGTCGGACGCCCTTCACGCTTGAAGAAACCACCAGGAATACGGCCGGCCGCATAGAACTTCTCGAAGTAATCGACGGTCAGCGGAAAGAAGGACTGACCCGGCTTCGGCTCCTTGGCCGCAACCACCGTGGCAAGCACCATCGTGTCGTCCATGGTCACCAGCACGGCGCCACTGGCCTGACGGGCGATTTCTCCGGTCTCCATCGTGACCGTGTGGTTGCCCCATTGGAAGGTTTTCTTGGCGATTTCAAACATCGGTAAATTTCCTTGCACCCCAGGTGCCTGTCTCAACCCGTACTATCACTCGGCGGCACGGTTCGCCCGCAACATCATTCAGAAAAACAGAATGCCCGCTCTAAGGCGGGCATCAGCTGTGGCGCTAACCGATTATTTGCGCAAGCCAAGACGCTCGATCAGCGTCCGGTAGGCGTCCAGGTTGGTGCGCTTCAGGTAGTCGAGCAGTTTGCGACGACGGCTGACCATGCGCAGCAGACCACGACGCGAGTGGTGATCCTTGGCGTTGTCCTTGAAATGCTGGGCCAGACCGTTGATACGGGCGGTCAGCAGAGCGATCTGAACTTCCGGCGATCCGGTGTCGTTGTCGGCGCGACGGTAGTCGGCGACGACCTGTGCCTTGGCGGCTGCTTCGAGTGCCATGGTGTCCCTTCAAAGAAATGGGTTGACCTGCGGTCCCGCCTGGCAAGCGGGCCGTGCTGAAAAATCACGAAAGCCGCGCATGACGGCTTCCGCGAAGGCGGGATTATACAGCGCTTTCGGCGCTTGTCTTTTCGGTTTGCAAAGCGGCTGCCCCGATCGGCCCGCTCAGGCCTTGGGCAAGGTGACGCCCGCCTGCCCCTGGTACTTGCCGCCCCGGTCACGGTAGGAGACCAGGCATGGCTCGTCCGACTCGAAGAACAGCACCTGCGCGCAGCCCTCGCCGGCGTAGATCTTGGCCGGCAGCGGCGTGGTGTTCGAGAACTCCAGCGTCACATAGCCCTCCCATTCCGGCTCGAAGGGCGTGACGTTGACGATGATGCCGCAGCGCGCGTAGGTGGACTTGCCGAGGCAGATGGTCAGCACGTTGCGCGGGATCTTGAAGCGTTCGACCGTGCGCGCCAGCGCAAAGGAGTTCGGCGGGATGATGCAGACATCACCGACGAAATCGACGAAGTTCTTCTCGTCGAAGTTCTTCGGATCGACGATGGTGCTGTTGATGTTGGTGAAGATCTTGAACTCGGGGGCGCACCGGATGTCGTAGCCGTAGCTGGAGGTGCCATAGGAAATGACCCGCCGGCCATCGACGGCGCGCACCTGGCTGGGCTCGAAGGGTTCGATCATGCGGTGCTTGTCGGCCATTTCACGAATCCAGCGGTCTGATTTGATGCTCATAAGTCTGCCTGTCTGTGTGATCAGGTATTTTGCACGACGATCGTCGGGAACTTCGAGGACATGTCCTTGGCCTTCTCGGCCACCCGCACCGCAACGCGGCGCGCGATCTTGCGGTACTGGGCCGCCAGCTCGCCCTCGGGATCGGCCACCACCGTCGGCCGTCCGCCATCGGCATTCTCGCGGATCCGGATGTCGAGCGGCAAACCGCCCAGATACTCCAGCCCGTACTCGGCCGCCATCCGCTCGCCGCCGCCCTGCCCGAAGATGTGCTCGACGTGGCCGCACTGGCTGCAGACGTGCATTGCCATGTTCTCGACCACGCCCATCACTGGGATGCCGACCTTCTCGAACATCTTGTAGCCCTTGCGCGCATCCAGGAGCGCGATGTCCTGCGGCGTGGTGACGACGACCGCGCCCGTGACCGGAATCTTCTGCGACAGCGTCAGATGCACATCGCCGGTGCCGGGAGGCATGTCGACCAGCAGATAGTCCAGATCACGCCAGCGCGTCTCCCGCAGCAGCTGCTCCAGCGCCTGCGTCACCAGCGGCCCGCGCCAGACCATCGGTGTGTCGGCATCGATCAGAAAGCCGATCGAGCTGAGCTGCACCCCGTAGTTCTCCATCGGCTCCATCGACTTGCCGTCGGTGGTCTGCGGCCGGCCGGTGATGCCGAACATCAGGGGCTGCGAAGGGCCGTAGATATCGGCATCGAGCACACCGACCGAGGCCCCCTCGGCGGCCAGCGCCAGTGCCAGATTGGCCGTCAGCGTGCTCTTGCCGACCCCGCCCTTGCCCGAGGCCACGGCGATGATGTTGCGCACCTGGGGCAGCAGCTTGACGCCGCGCTGCACGGCATGGGCCACGATCTTCTGCGTGACGTGCACGCTGACGCCCTGCACGCCGGGGAGCTGCTCGACGGCCTGGGTGACGGCCTTGCGGATCAGGTCGAGCTGACTCAGGGCCGGATAGCCCAGTTCGACATCGACGCTGACGTGGCCGTCGTCGACACGGATGTTGCGGGCGGAACGGCTGCTGATCAGATCCCGGCCGGTATTGGGGTCGATGACCCCGGCCAGCGCCTGGCTGACGGTTTCAACGCTGAGACTCATGAGATGAAGAGGAAGGGTCGGCCTTGCCGACGAGTGTTCGATGCCCGGATTATTGCCGGCTTTTGGCTGCGGGCGAAAGCGCGGCCTCGATGGCGTCACGCTTTTCCGTCAAAAGGCGCGTCGATCGGTCCTCGATCAGCCCCCTTTACTGCCCGGCGACGGATGCAACAGTGGCGCCGACGGCCGGCCCTCGGCCTTCGGCTGCGGCCTTGGCCCTTGCTACACTAGCGCGTGACACACGGCAGGCGTCCGGCCCGCACAGCGCC
>JBHADS010000502.1:0-2995 GCA_041855185.1 Lautropia sp.
CTCTGGACCCATCTGGTGGTGCGCGAGGATGCGCAGCTGCTCTACGGCTTTCATACCGAATCCGAGCGCGCCGCCTTCCGGGCGCTGATCAAGATTTCCGGCATCGGCCCGCGCATGGCGCTGGCTGTGCTCTCGGGCCTGTCGGTCGACGATCTGAGCCGCGCCGTGGCCGAGCAGGAAACCGGCCGCATCACCCGGGTGCCCGGCATCGGCAAGAAGACCGCCGAACGGCTGCTGCTCGAACTGAAAGGCAAGCTGGCGCCGGCACTGGGCCACGATGGCGCGCTGCCGCTGGACAGCGGCGACGCCAGCGACGACATCCTGCGCGCCCTGCTGGCACTCGGCTATTCCGAGAAGGAATCCGCCACCGCCATCGCGCAGTTGCCGGCCGGCATCGATGTCAATGACGGCATCCGACAGGCGCTCAAGCGCCTCGTGCGCACCTGAGGTACATCATGGCCATCGAACACGACCGCCTGATCGACGCAGCCCCCGCCTCGATGACCGAGGAAGTGCTGGAGAAGGCGCTGCGTCCCCGCCGGCTCGCCGACTACGTCGGCCAGCGCAAGATCCGCCAGCAGCTCGACATCTTCATCGAGGCCAGCCGCCGCCGGCAGGAAGCGCTGGACCACGTGCTGCTGTTCGGTCCCCCCGGGCTGGGCAAGACCACGCTCGCCCACATCATCGCCGCCGAGATGGGGGTCAATCTGAAGCAGACCTCCGGGCCGGTGCTGGAGCGCCCCGGTGATCTGGCGGCGCTGCTGACCGGCCTGGACCGCAACGATGTGCTGTTCATCGACGAGATCCACCGCCTGTCGCCGGTGGTCGAGGAGATCCTCTACCCGGCACTGGAAGACTTCCAGATCGACATCATGATCGGCGAAGGCCCGGCCGCCCGCTCGATCAAGCTCGACATCGCCCCCTTCACGCTGGTGGGGGCCACCACCCGCGCCGGGATGCTCAGCAACCCGCTGCGCGACCGCTTCGGCATCGTCTCGCGGCTGGAGTTCTACGAAATCGATGAACTCCAGCACATCATCGTGCGCTCGGCCCGGTTGCTGGGCGCCGACATCGCCGAGGATGGCGCCAACGAAATCGCCCGCCGCTCGCGCGGCACGCCGCGCATCGCCAACCGGCTGCTGCGGCGGGTGCGCGACTATGCCGAGATCAAGGCCGGCGGCCGGATCACCGGCAGCGTCGCCGACGATGCGCTGAGCATGCTGGACGTGGACGCCATCGGCCTGGACGTGATGGACCGCAAGCTGCTGCAGGCCATCATCGAGCGCTTCGCCGGCGGGCCGGTCGGGCTGGACAACATCGCGGCCGCCATCGGCGAGGTGCGGGACACCATCGAGGATGTCATCGAACCCTATCTGATCCAGCAGGGGCTGCTGCAACGCACCCCGCGCGGCCGGGTCGTCACCCCCAGCACCTGGCAGCATTTCGGGCTGCCGATCCCCAGCGACACCCAGGACAGCTAACTGCGAAGAGCCGGCGCCAGGCCCGTCGTCAACGCGCCATGCCGCCCGCGCGTTTCAGACGGAGCCCCGGGGGTTTGCCGCCGCCCCAGCCGCCTGGATCAGCGGCATTCCCCGGTTCCACGGCCCCCGGCAGGCCAAGGCCATCAGAAATGCGGGTTAAAATCGCGCGGTGAAACAACTCCATTCGATCGACGTCCGCATCTACTACGAAGACACGGACGCTGGCGGTATCGTCTACTACGCCAACTACCTGAAGTTCTTCGAGCGCTCCCGCAGCGACTGGCTGCGTGCGTCCGGAGTCGACCATCAGCGGCTGGCGGGCCTGGGCCTCGGGCTGGTCGTGCGCAGCTGCTCGATCGACTACCGCCGCCCGGCGAAGCTCGATGATCTGCTGGCGGTGGACACCTGCCTCGAAGACCCTCGCCTCGACATCCGGCGCGCCTCGATCCGGCTGCATCACCATGCCGTGCTGAAGGACAGCGGCACGCCCCTGGTCAGCGGCCAGGTCAGCGTGGCCTGCATCCAGTTGCACAGCGGCAAACCCGCCCCGCTGCCCGACGACGTGCTGAAACTGCTGCAGCAATCCGCCAACGCTGCCGGTCCATCCGCCGCCGAGGCCGGTTAGCATCGACCCATCCGGCCATGTCCTGCGACGGCGACATGGCCAGCGGCACCTGCCGCGCCTGCGGCGCAATCGTCCGCCGAATTTTTTACAGGACCAATCGACAACTGCGATGAACGATCATGACCTTTCGATTCTGACCCTGATCACCGAGGCCAGCCTGCTGGTTCAGGCCGTCATGGCCCTGCTGCTGGTGATCTCGCTGGTCTCCTGGACGCTGATCTTCCGCAAGTGGTTCACGATCAAGGCGGCCCAACGCGCCACCAACCGCTTCGAGGACAAGTTCTGGCAGGGCGCCGAACTGAACGCGCTCTATCAGGAGGTGGCCCATGCCAGCCGTGACCCCGGCCCGATGGCCCGGATCTTCGAGGCCGGCATGAAGGAGTTCCGCCGCGCCCGTCAGAACAACGTGCCGCAGAACGGCCAGCCTGCCGTGCTGGACAGCTCGCTGGTGCTGGCGCCGGCCTCGCGCGCGATGCGCGCCGCCTTCCAGCGCGAGATGGATGCGCTCGAATCCTCGCTCGCCTTCCTCGCCTCGGCCGGCTCGGTCAGCCCCTACATCGGCCTCTTCGGTACGGTCTGGGGCATCATGAACGCCTTCCGTGGCCTCGCCGATCTGCAGCAGGCCACGCTGTCGGCCGTCGCCCCCGGCATTGCCGAGGCGCTGGTCGCCACCGCCATCGGCCTGTTCGCCGCCATTCCGGCGGTCGTCGCCTACAACCGCTATTCCTACGAGATCGAGCGGCTGGCAAACCGTTTCGAGACCTTCATCGACGAGTTCTCGAACATCCTCGATCGTCACTCCCGCTGAGCGCCCATGCCCACCACCGCCTCACCGCGCCGGCAACGGCGCAGCAAACGACTGGTCAGCGACATCAATGTGGTGCCCTAC
>JBHADS010000503.1:0-12870 GCA_041855185.1 Lautropia sp.
CTCGTTGATGGATACGATGCGGATATGGGTGGCCATGTGGGAACCGCGCGCACCACTGCCCTCAAAAGCGGGGCGGCCGTAACTTGCAACACTATTCCACGGCACATTCTTGTCGGCATGGGTGGGGCCGTACACCGGCACGCTGGGCGACTCATACACCGTCACCCCCTGCTCGGCGATGCCGGGCAGTTCAAAACCTTCGGAATCCAGCGCGGTGAAGCGCAGGGTGCCGCCGGTGTTGTCGGCGGCGTTCCACCGCAGCTTGCCGAAATCTGCCCGGTCGATCACCTGACCCTGGCTGATGGCGCTGCCCATCTGCGGGCCGCTGCCATCGGGGTCGAGCGTCAGGGCGGCGGCGCCGGTGCCGGTCGAGCCGTCGGCGCTGAAGCTCAGTCGGATCTTGGCGGGCGCCTGGCTGGGGTCGCTGCCCTGGAACAGGCTGTCGGGCAGCAGTTTGCTGCCGTTCAGCGCCACACCGGTTTCCTGGCTGGCCGGATAGCTGGGGCTGCTTTCGCCGGCTTCGACGATCTGGATGCTGGGTGTACCGGAGCCCAGGATCGGTTGTTGGTTGGCGTCCAGCGGGGTGAAGCTGAAGCTGCCGCCGCGGGTGCTGCCGGCATCCCAGCGCAGATTGCCGAAGTCGGCGGCTGCGACGAGGCTATCCCTGCTCAGGGCTGTCGTGCTGCCATCGGCTTGCAGCAGCCCCAGGGCCGAGCGGCCGGTGTTGGTGTCGGTGGTTTCCTGCACCGATTCGATGCGGATGTAGCTGGGGGCGGTGCCGCCGGTGCCGCGCAGCAGGGCGGCATCGATGGGCGCGGCCGTCTGCGCCCAGCCCACGGCGGCCTGCAGGCCGCTGGCGTAGCTTGGGGCAGGGGGCGACTCGTAGACGCTCAGGCTCACGTCTGAGGCGCCCTCGATCGGGCGGTTGGCCGAGTCGAGCGGCCTGAAGCTGAAGCTGCCGCCCTCGTTCTGGGCGGTGTCCCAGCGGATGCGCTCGAACTCGGTGGCCGACACCCGGTCGCCCTTGTTCAGTACCCGTACCGTGCCGCTGGCATCGCCGGCGGCGGGCAGCAGCACCAGAGGCGAGGTGCCGCCAGCCGCGCTGTTGGTGGGGCTGATGTCGCCGATCTCGATGGCGGCCGGCGCGGTGTCGGCGCGGCTGCCCTCGAAGGCCGTTCGCCCGAAATCGGCCTGCTGGTTGTGGGCCACTGCGACCGGAATGCCGGGGCTGTAGCTGGGAACCGCCGGTGATTCGTAGATCGTCACCGTCTGCTCGACGATGCCGGCAATCGGCTGGCCCCCGCTGTCCAGCACCGTGAAGCGCAGCGTGCCGCCCTCGTTGTCGGCGGCATTCCAGCGCAGCTTGTCGAAGTCGGCGCGTGCGATGTGCTGGCCGCTGACGACCGGGGTGCCCAGGGCCGGCCCATCGCCGTCCGGATCGATCGTCAGCGCGGCGATGCCGCCCGTGCCAGGGTTCCGCGTATCGATGTGCAGTTGGATCTGCTCGGGAATCTGGTTCGGGTTGGTGCCGCTGAACAGGCTGGCGGGCAGCAGTTTGCTGTCGTCGAGCGCCACGCCGATCGCCGGTGGCGTGGCGGGATACTGCGGCAGCGGCGACAGCTCCTGCAGGTTCAGCACTTGCTCGGGCGTGCCCAGAATGCCCCGTCCGTCCGCGTCCAGCGCCTGGAAGCTGATCTGCCCGCCATCGCCGACGGCCGCATTCCAGCGCAGGCTGCCGTATTCCGCCTGAGTGATCACCTCGTTGTTGCCCACCTCCTGCCAGACGCCATTGCGCAGGACTTCCAGCGGCTTGTCACCGGTGGCTCCGTGGGTGGCTTCGACCCGGGTGATCCGGATGAGGGGCGGTGTGGCGGCGGGGTCATTGCCGGCGAACAGGCTGCGGTCCAGCGCAAAGGGCTGGTTGTAGGGCAGTTGCTGCAGTGCGGAGCGGTCTACCGTGCCATAGTCGGGGGGCGGCAGCGATTCGCGCACCGTGACGGTCTGCACGCTGGCGCCTTCGATCGGACGCTGCTCGCTGTCCAGGGGCTCGAAGCTGAAGCTGCCGCCGGTGTTGTGGTGGCTGTTCCATTCGATGCGATCGAAATCGGCGGCGGCAATCGGCGCGCTCTTCCAATCCAGCTCCTGGTGGCCGTTGCTGCCATCGTCCAGTTTCAGCAGCAGCGCCGAGCTGCCCGTGTCGGTGTCGTTGCTTTCGCGGACATCGATGATGCGGATGAAGGCCGCTTTGCCGCCGGCGTCGTTGCCAGCAAAGGTGGCGGCGCCCGCCAGCGGGCTGTACGCGTCGTGGTTGATGTACTTGGAGAGCGCGCTGGCGTCGTACTGCGGTGCCAGCGGCGATTCATAGATCCGCACTTCCTGCGGATCGGCACCGACGATCGGCCGTTCCTGCGCATCCAGCGCCACGAAGCGCAGCGTGCCGCCTTCATTGTGGGCTGCGTCCCAGCGCAGTTTGTCGAAATCGTTCTGCTCGATGATGCTGCCCGAGGCCACCGGGGTCTGGCTGCCGCCCGTGTCCAGCAGCAGCGGCGCATCGCCAGCACTCGGGTTGGTGGCGGTGTATTCGATGCGGATCTTGGCCGGTGGGGTGCCGGCCTCGTTGCCGTTGAACAGATCCATCGGCAAGGCCTTCGAGCCATCCAGCGCCACCCCCACCTCGCGGACGAATTCGGGATAGCGGGGGGCCGGGTCGGATTCATAGACGACGACCGTCTGGGCGGTGCTGCCCAGGATCGGTGTGCCATCGGCCAGGGCGGGCACGAAGCGGAAGCTGCCGCCGGTGTTGTGGGCGGCATTCCAGCTCAGCTTGTCGAAATCGGCGGCGGCGATCGGCTGGCCGATCTGCACCGCCACCGGCCCATCCGGACCGTCGCCATCGGCATCCAGCCACAGCGCGGCGCCGCCGTCGGCTGTCTGGCCGTCGGGGTTGATCTCCTCGATCGTGATGTAGGCCGGCGCCCGCTGCGGCTGGATGCCGGCAAACAAGCCGGCCGGCAGCTTCAGGCTGTCCTCGTGCGGCGCCCCTTGCTGGGGCTGGGTGTCGGGGTAGACGGGGGCGGCCGGGTGTTCCAGCACCGTCACCGTCTGCTCGCTCGCCCCGGCCAGGGCGCGCCCGTCGTCGGCGCTGGGCACGAAGCGGAAGCTGCCGCCGGCGTTCTGGCTGGCATCCCAGCGCAGCTTGTCGAAGTCGTCCGCCCGAATCACCTGATCGACGGTCACGGCCACCGGCATGCCGGGGCCGTCGCCATCGGCATCCAGCCACAGGGCGGTGCTACCGTCGGCCGGGTCGTCGGGGGTGATGGCGACGATCCGGATGTGGCTGGGGGCACGCTGTGTTTCGTGGCCGATGAACAGCATCTCGTCCAGCGCGAGCGTGCCCTGATGTGCCACCGGCCGTGGTGCGTTCTGATCAGGATAGTTCGGCAGCTGCGGATCTTCGACGATCGTGACGGTGCGCGGTGCACTGCCTTCGATGACGCGTCCCTCGGCATCCAGCGCCGTGAAGACGATATCGCCACCTTGGCCGTTGGCGCTGTCCCATTGCAGCAGCGCGTACTGGTCCGCCGTCAGCAGGGTGTTGTCACGGACATCGACGCGCTGGCCGTTCTCCTCATAGAACAGCGTCGGCGCATCACCCGGGTTGTCGTGGCTGGTGATGCGGTCGATGCGGATGGCCGCTGGCGCGTTCTGCGCCTCGGCGCCCGCGAACATCGTCGGCTCGATTGCCAGCGGCTGATCATGGATCGCATAGAGGGTGCTCGCCCCGGAATAATCCGGCGCAGCCGGCGACTCGTGCACCGGCACCGTGCGTCCGACCTCCTGGCCCTGGCTGTCGACGATGGCGCGTTGCTGGGCATCCAGCGCCACGAAGCGGAAACTGCCGCCTTCGTTGCCCCGTGCATCCCAGCTCAGACGGCCGAAGTCCTCGGCGCGGATGAGTGTGCCCGGCCGCACCGCAACCGGCGGCGTATCGGGATCGCCGTCCTCGTCCAGAAAAAGGCTCGGAGCCTCGGCTGAAGCCGGGTTCTTCGGGTCGATTGCCTCGATTCTGATATAAGTAGGCTGATGATTCGTGTCCGTACCGGTAAACAGGCTGGCATCGAAGCGCTTGGTGCTTTCGTGGGCCACGCCGTTCGATTCGATCTGAGGCGCATAGACGGGGGGAACCGGCGATTCGTGGAACTGCAGGGTCTGGGGCTCGGCGCCCACGATCGGCGTACCATCGGCCAGTGCCGGCACGAAGCGGAAGCTGCCACCCGTGTTGTTGCCGGCCAGCCAGTACAGCTTGTCGAAATCGGCTGCAGCGATCGAATCGCCGATCTTCACGGGGATCGGCGGCTGTCCACCCGGGCCGTCGCGGTCGAGCACCAACGCCGGCGCATCGGCGTTGCTGGGGTTCTGCGGCTCGATGGCTTCGATCCGGACATAGGCGGGCGCCTTGGCGGGGTCGGTGCCGCGCAGCAGCGCCGCTGACAAGGCCCAGTCGCTGTCGTGGGCAACCGTCAGCGGCTCGCTCAGGTTGTCGTATTGCGGCACGGGCGGGTGCTCGTTGAACGAGATCTGCCGCGCCGCGCTGTCACCGATGGGCGTGCGCTGCGCATCGAGAGGCAGGAACTGGATGCTGCCACCGCCATCGCCGGTGGTGTTGGCTGCCGTATTCCACAGCAGCTTGCCAAAATCCTCGTTGTTGATGATGTCGCCGACCTGCACTGCCGTGGCTGGCTGTCCGCCCTCACCATCCAGGTCCAGCAACAGGAAGGGGCCGGCCCCATCGGGGTGGTTCGGCGTGATGGCTTCGATGCGCACATGGCTGGGCGCCTTGTCCGGATCGTGGCCCGCGAACAGCGTTGCCTCCAGCGGGTTCAGCGTGTCATGCCGCAGGTTCAACGCGGGCGGATCATTGGGGTAGTCGGGATAATGGGCGTACTCGTGGACCGAAACCGTCTGCGATTGCGCACCCAGAATGGCCGTGCCCTGCTTGTCCAGCGCCGGGGTGAAGACGAAGCTGCCACCGGCGTTCTGGGCCGCATCCCAGCTCAGATGCGCGAAATCATCGGCCTCGATGGTGTCCCCGGCCCGCAGCACCTGCTGCTGCGGGGTGTTGCGATGCAGGATCAGCGCCGGGGCATCGGGGGCATCGGCTTCCAGGGCGTCGATCCGATCGATGCGGATGTAGGTGGGCGGATTCTCGACGCCGGCAAAGACCTCGCTCAGAAAGCCCAGGCTGTCGTCATGATTGACGTGGTGACTGGGCTGGGGCTGATAGCGTGGTGCGGCCGGATGCTCGAAGACGATGATCGTCTGTGCGCCTGCACCGGGGATTGCGCTGCCGTCGGCGGCGCTCGGCACAAAGCTGAAGCGTCCGCCCTCGTTGTTCGAGGCATCCCAACTGATGTGGCTGAAGTCCGCGGCTTGCACCAGCGTGCCGACTTCCAGCACCACTTCGTCCGGTGTGCCTTTGTAGAGCACCAAAGCCGGCACATCGGCTGCGCCGGGGTTGTCGGGGGTGATGGCCGTGATCCGGATATAGGCGGGCGCCGTCGCTGGATCGCTGCCGTCGAAGACCGTGTGATCGAAATCCAGCGTGCCATCATGGGCGACGGCCTTGGTGTCGGCGTCGTAGGGGTAGCTGGGCACCGGCGCCACCGGGGCGGGGGCAGGCTGGGGAGCGGACGTGGGGGCCGGCGACGGCGAAGGGGCTGGCGACGGGGAAGGTGCGGGTGAGGGCGAAGGTGTGGGCGGGTTCTGGGCGATCGGGTCGGCGGCCGCGGCGCCGCTGTCGCCACCACCACCACCACCACCACCGGCTGCTGCCGCTCCCACGGCCACCAGTCCGAGGGCCGCGCCGCCGATCAGGGCAGGGCTCAGCGCCCAGCCGGCACCGGCCGGCCAGCCGAGCATGCCAGGCTCACGAACCCCATGCACCGGAGCCTGGTAGTCCACCACCAGCGCATCGTTCAGCGTCGGTACATCTGCCAGTGGTGTCAGCCCCTCCGTGTCGGGTGCGCTCGCCAGCGGCACGGATGGGTCCGTCGCCGTTGGTGCTTCCGGCGACAGCGGTTCATCCAGCCACCAGTGGTTTTCCCAATCGATCTCCGCCTCGGAACGGATGAAGCTCTGCGCCAGCTTCAATCCTCCCAGATACAGACCTGAAGGCCGACCGATCATCTCTGCCCCTGCGGGTGCAGCAGCACCGTGCGCGCCCATGCCGGCAGCAGCAGCTCCGCCAACGGCGCTCGCGCTGGAAGCTGCCCAGGCCATGACACCGGAATCCGCAACGCCGTCAAATCCGACATCGGAACCTGCTCCGGCGCCCGCACTTGTGCCGCCGTGATGTCCAGACATGGCAGGCTGGACCAGGGCTGCGATGTGCGGGCCCGTGTCAGGGGGTGGCACAGAGGCGGGCAGAGGGGCGGTGTTGATGTCGGTTTTGCGCATGATGCGGCCTTGGTGGTCCAAGTGGCGGTCTTATAAGGACGGGCCAACTGTCGAGAGTTGACCTCAGGCTCGAATATCGCGCGTCCGTTGGGGGCTGACACCGGAAGGGTGGCGGACGGTTGCTGGCTTGCGCCGGACGACGGCCGGTGTCGACAATGAATCAGCGAATGGTCGCGGCGATGGGACGAAAGGCGCCCAAACGCAAAAAGGGGCGCGATCCTGGGATCGCGGCCCGTGGGGTTTTGTTGCTGGAAGTGAGCCTCTTACGGGGTATTCGGGGCGGCGGCCAAGGCCGCCGTCCCGTTGCCCCGGTGTCTGGATCAGATCAGCGACAGGGCGTTGTCGTCCAGCAGCGAGGCCACATCGGCCTTCAGGCTCAGCGCGGCAGCCGATTCACCGTAGCCGGTGGCAGCCGTCGCCGCCGGTTTTTCGGTGAGGGTGACGGTCTTGGACTCGCCCACCGCCTTGTCTTCGCTGTCCACCTCGACGAAGGTGATCTTGCCGCCGTTGTTGAACACCGACGACCAGCTCAGGTTGTCCAGGTGATCGTTGGCGACGATCTGGCCATCGACCAGCGCGGTGGTCTTCTTCGTGCCGTCGGCGTTTTCTTCGGTCAGCTTCAGCGGCTGTTCGTAGGCTTCGTACTCGATCACGAACAGGCTCAGCTTGCCACCGTAGTCGTAGAGCATGTTGCCCGACACGTCGCCCTTGGCAGCATCCCAGGCGATACTGATGGCACCGTTGTTGGCCGCATTGTTCTCGGTCACGCCAGCAGCCGGATCACCATCGGTGGGCAGCGTCTGGTCGCCCAGCTTGTAGCCATACTTGGCCCAGTCTTCGGCGCTGAAGGCTGCGCCGTTGGCCCAGGTCCAGCCGGCGTTCGGGGTGGCAGCATCCGCGCTCTGGCTCAGACCCACCCAGGCGCCACCGGCCAGGCCGGCATAATCCCAGGGAGCGCCGTCCGCTTGGTAATGAGCCAGGCGGCCGGACAGGTTCGCACGCAGGAACTCGGCTTCTGCCTCGTTGTCGATCACCAGCAGCTTGCCGCCCAGGGCGGTGGCGCGTGCCTGTGCCTCGGCCCAGCTCAGGCTGCCGTCGACGCGGATGACCTCGTAGGCGTTGGTCTGCTCGCCGCCCTCGACCTGGAAGGTGCGGTAGATGCGCCCATCCGGATCGCTGCCTTCAGCCGCTTCGATCTTCTCGATCTTGATGCGGTTGGTGGCGTTGCTCAGTCCGGCCGTGAAGGTGCCAGCGTTCAGATCGGTGATCTGGTTGTTGGCGACCACCGGCTCATTCAGTTCACCTTCGGCGATCGGGTTGGCGACCGGCGTGGTGGGTTGCGTGGGCTGAGTCGGCTGGGTGTCGGTGCTGGTATTGGAGCCCGTGCCCGCGTCCGTGCTGGTATTGGAACCGGTGTTGGCGCCAGAACCGGTGGTGGTGGAGTCCGTACCGCCGCCCGACTGGGTGCTGTCCGTCGTGGTCGTGCCTTTGGACGCAGAGTTGTTGTCGTCCGAGCCACCCGAGGCGGCAGCGGCCACTGCGGCGACGCCAACGACGCTGGCGGCAACCAGCCAGGGGTTGAAGCTGGAGGACGAGGTGGTAGCCGCACCTTGCGTGGCAGCAGCGCCCGTGGCGGCAGCAGCGGAGGTTTCGGCAGCAGCAGCTTCCGTGGCCGGCGTGGTGGTGGCTTCGGTCGTTGCCTCTGCAGCCGGCTGGGTGGCGTTTTCTGCTTGTGCGGCGGCTTTTTCTTCAGCCGCTTCCTTTTCGGCCACTGCCCGTTTGCGCAGCTCGGCCTGGTCGGCCGCTTGCTGGGCAAGCTGGAATGCACCTGCGTGAACAGGGCGACCAGCCGCCGAAATCGTTTGAGCGGAAACGTTGGTAGCCTGCAGGCTGGGCGTGGAGATTTGCGTGGTCATTGAAAGGTCTCGCAATGAAAACAAGCACCGGGAGCAGCCGGGTCGGGAAGGAGTAGGTTGACCCGGCTACAGAATTTGTGTTGCTTGGCGACTACTGTTGATCACAGTGTGTTGTCGTCTTGCTGCACGGGGCGAATATTGACAGCAAACCGATGTTCGGAGGGTTTTTGCGGACAGACGGTTGATATAAGCCGATGAACGGTCGACGAGTGGGAGTATTCGTTCTTATTTTGTGATATATGCACACTCCGGCTGCGGCGCTGTGTGCGAAGGAGGGGGAAGGAATCGACGGGAGGCGGGGCATGGCCGGTACACGGACCGAGGTGCCCGATGATCGGCAGGGTGGGAGGACTTTCACCGCCAGGAGTGCGCCCATGCTGGGCGCACAACAAAAAGGCCGCGCCTGGGAGGGCGCGGCCTGGGAAGGTTGCTGCGTCGGCGGGCTTTGTCAGGCCGGCCCCCAGTCGGGTTCGGGTTCCAGGGCCCGCAGCGAGCGGTTGATGGGCGAATTCTGTGTAGAGGATGAGAGTGCGGACCTCGGTGCCTTCGGCGGGTTCTGCGTCGGGATCGGCGCTTCCCACCTGCAGGAAACGGAGGGGGCCGCCGTGGTTGAACAGCGCATTACAACTGAGGACGTTCAGGTTCGTGACTGAACATCGGCCGGCTGGCGGCGTGCGGGGTGTGCTGCCGGGGCTTATTGGTCCCGGAACACTTCCTGAAGCGTGCCGGCGTCCAGTGCGCGGTCGAGCCACTGGTCGAGATCGACGAGCGTCGCCGATTGCAGGCGTGCGAGCGCGGTGGCATCCAGGGCCCCGAAGCGTTTGGACAGAACGCGATCGAGCGTGTGGAGCGCATGTTCTTTGCGGCCTTCTTCGCGCCCTTGCTCCCTGCCTTGCTGCAGGCCCTGTTGCAGCCCTTTCTTCAGTTGTCGTTCGCTCCAGGTTTCCATTGTGTGAACCTCCTGCGGGTAGCGTTCTGCGTAGATTTGTCGTTCATTATCATCGAGTTGCAGATAGATGTCGATGAAATCGAAATACTTCATCTGTCGGTTTGGATCCGGCTCAAGCGAGAGCAATCCGCGGATGGCCTGACCATAGACATCTACCTTCTGTGCGGGAGACCACAGCATATTGGGCAGGTTCAGGCGGGCGACCACATTGTTGCTGTGCATGTGTTCCTGCGCCGGAATTTCGGGCAAAACACAGGCAATGTAGTGAAAGTGCAGATAAGTGTCGCGTTCGCTGCGAAGCTCCAGCAGCCGAGGCACGTTTCGGGAGCCTTTCAGAAAGATCACCACGGGAACGACCCGGGTCGTTTTGAAGGTTTCGGACAGGGCGAGGCAGTAGCGGACCAGGCGGTGTACCGAAAACCGATACGGATCGGATTCTTCTTCCACGGCGAACAACAGTGCTTCGCGTCTCCCGTCGGACCATTCGACCAACAGGGGAACGTCCAGCTCCAGCACATGGTCGGCCAGGCGGGCCTTCAGTTGCTCTTGCCGGATGGGGGTGATCAGCACCGTATCATCATCTGCCAATTCGGCGGCTTCGGAAGGTGCAAAAAAAGCCAGTGCCTCGCGGGGATAGTCCAGGATCAGCGTCTTGAAGTTCTGGTCATGACTGGTGGACATGGCGCGCATCCAATCGATTGATAAACCTCAGAATACTGGGCAAATGCACAGCAATCAAACAAAGCGCTGCCACAACCTCAGAAACTGTCAAGCACACCTTACATCCTCGTGTTCGCGGCCGTATCGCTTCTGCAGTGTGGAAGAAAAAACGCCCCGGCGCGGGGCCGGGGCGTTGCCTGGTGCGGCGTGAGGCTCGGAGAGACTCAGGGAGGCTCAGCGAGACTCGGGAGGGTAGCGCTTCCTCATGGAGCACCGGAGGGGTGACGGTTTTGGGCACCTCGCTGATGGTGAGGGTGTAGCTCGGCGTGTTGCCGACGGGCTGGGCGTCCGCGCCGGGGCCGTCGACGGCGCTGAACTGGATGCCGCCGCCGCTGTTGAACAGTGCGTTCCCGCTGAGGGCATTCAGGTTCGTGGCTGAGCATCGGCCGGCTGGCGGCGTGTGGGATGTGCGGCCGGGGCATATTGGTCCCGGACACTTCCTGAAGTTAGATGATGGCTTGCAAGCCCTTGTCGGCAATGATGTTGAGGAGCTTGAGCGCAGGGCCGGCTGGGCGGGTCTCTCCTTGCTCCCACTTGCGCACGGTCGATGCCGTGGTATGCAGATGCAGCGCAAACACTGGCTGGCTGAACTTCAGGCCTTCGCGCAGCTGTTTGATGTCGGCAGCGTTGAACTCCCGCACCGGTGGCGGGCAAATTGCGTCGAACTCGCGCATCGTCACTTTGCCGATGGCTCCTGTCTCAACGAGTGCGGCTAGATCGCCGCGCAGCGATTCAACGATCTTGCTCACAATGCACCTCCAGTAACACGCCTGCCTGCAACGCTTTTGACAAGGATTCTCCGGTCAGCTCCAGAAACACCTTGCCGGCAAATTGCAGCGCCTTCTTCTCATTCGGCGTAATGTTTGCCTTGTCGCTCTTGGGGAAACCGTGCAGGAACACATAACGGTTGCCCATTCGGGCTGACAGCAACGTGCGGTAGCCTCCGCTTTTGCCTCCGCCGGGACGGGCCACCCGTTTTTTGTAGAGGGAGCCACCCAGGTCTGCGTCGATCAGACCGTCTTCCATTTCTTGAACTGCCTTGCACAGCGCGGTATCAGGCAGCTTCTCAGCAGTTTGCCAGCGCGCAAAATCCTTGCGCTTAAGGATACACGTCATCTCGTGACTCCAAACTATACCCGTAACGGGTATGTATTTCAACGCCTCGCTGTGGACAGCCCCGGCGCGGTGCCGGGGCGTTGCCTGGTGCGGCGTGAGGCTCGGAGAGACTCAGTGCGGCTCAGCGGGACTCAGGCGGGTGGGGTTTCCTCATGGAGCACCGGAGGGGTGACGGCTTTGGGCAACTCGCTGATGGTGAGGGTGTAGCTCGGCGTGTTGCTGACGGGCTGGGCGTCCGCGCCGGGGCCGTCGACGGCGCTGAACTGGATGCTGCCGCCGTTGTTGAACAGCGAGTTCCAGGTCAGGGTGTCGAAGGCGTCGCCCGCCAGCACGGTGCCGACCTTCACAGTCGCGCCGCCGGCTTGCAGCGGGTCGGAGTAGCCGTCGTATTCCACCAGGTAGGCGTTCATCCGGTCCGAGCCTTCCGCCTCGAAAAGAATGGGCTCATAGGCATGGGTGGGATGCTGGTCGGAACCCATGACGAGACCTTCCTTGCCGTTGGCTGCGTCCAGGCTGCCGCCGCCGATCCAGAGACCGTTAACGAGATACTCGGAGGCGTCGGTGGCTACCCGATCCCCCAGCATCTGAGCGTTTTTAAGCCATTCCAGCTCTTCGGGCTCGTCGATGGTGGCCAGTTTCCCTCCATGCTGCTTGGCCTGCTCCGCGGCCACGATGCGGGTCAGCGCCAGGGACTCGGATTGCACCAGTTTGTAGCCATTGCCTTGGGCGCCACCGTTCAGCGTGCGGACCGCCACCGAGTCGCCTGCCTCACGAGTGATCGTGATGGCATCGATCCGGATGTACGCCGGCAGCTCGACATCTGCGTAGGGGGCGCTGATGGGGCTGCTGGTGCCGTTGTAGGCGACCTCGGCCGTTGCGTTGTGCTGCTCTGCTTTGGTCACGGCCTGGAGATCGAGGACCTCGGCATCGGCTTCGTCGATGGTCACGGTCTGCTCGGGCGAAGAGCCTGACAGATCAGCGCCAGTGGTCGTGACGGGTTTGAACTTGAAGGAGCCATTGTTGGCCTTGGATGCATCCCAGCTCAGTTTGTCGAAGTCGCCTGCCTGAATGATGTTGTCCGAGAGCTTGAGCGGCTGGCCGTTCAGCAGCAGGGCGCCCTCGGCGGCAGGCTGGCCGTCGCGGTCCAGGATGGCCGTGATCTTGATGGCTTCGGCTTTCGTCGTGCCGTTGCCCAGGAAGGTGCTGGCCGGAATCGGGTCGCTGGTCTGGTCGTGGCCCACTGCGACGGTTGCGCCACCGGCGTAGCTTGGGCTCGACGGGGGCGGCGGAGGCGTGTCGGCACCACCCTCCACATCGGGGCCAGAGGGCTGTTGCGCGATCAGCTCTTCGATCACGATGGTCTGTTGTTTGGCGCCCGGCAGGGGGCGGCCATGCTCATCGGTCTGGATGAAGAAGATCTCGCCGCCGGCATTGGTGCTGGCATCCCAGCTCAGCCCGCCGAAGTTGGCAGCGGCCACCTTGACTCCGCCATCTTCGGGCACTGGCTTGGTGGTGCCTCCGGCGGTGTAGCTCAGTGGCGAGGGCTCGCCATCGACCCATTCATCCGGGTGCACGGCGGTGATCTTGATGTACTGCGGGGGGCGCTCGCCCGTGCCTTTGAACAAAGAGGAGTCAAGCTTGTAGGCCGGGGTGTCGGCGCCGACTTTGATGGTCTGCGTCTCGGCGTAGGTGGCAAGCTCTGGGGTGGCGCCC
>JBHADS010000504.1:0-4567 GCA_041855185.1 Lautropia sp.
GCGCTCGCTGTCCGGGCTGTTGCGCCATGCCGAAACCAGAATCTCGACGAATTTGTTGATCTGCCGCCATTTGCGCGCCATCGCCGGCACCAGCTTGCCCGAAGGCTGCACGATGCCCAGGTCGCGCAGGAAGGGCCGATCCATCCGGATCAGATGCTGCCGGTCGCGGTTGTGATCCTCGACATGGGCCCAGTCACCATCGGCAAGCGTCTCCTGCCCTGCCCCCCGGGCACTGCCAGCGATGGGGCGCAGACCGGAGCCCACTCCAGCGGAAGCGGCATTGAAGCGGACACCAGCACTTTCCCCGGCAGCGACACCACCCTCCGCATCAGGACCCGCACCGGAAACGAGCACTTCCGCCCCCTGACCGGCAGCGGATGCCGATTCGGACGTGGCCTTTTCATCGCCGGGACCGGATGCCGTCGTCGGCCGAATCCTTCGTGAACGAATCAAGGGCCGGCCGCGCTTGCTGAATCCCAGCTCGATCACCTGCTCGGTGGTTTCGAGCAGCGCACTGCCCATGCACGATCCCAGCAGCCGATCGACCTGGGCGATGGTCGCCTCCCCATCCAGACAATCCGTGCGATCGCGGGTGTCGTATTGCCAGGTCAGACCCAGCTTGATCCCATCGCGCACCCGCACTGGCTTGATCCGCAGACGTTGCAGCACCGGTCCTTCATCGACGAAACCTTCGGCCAGCATCCGCACCAGCGGCCTGGACAGCACCAGCCGTTGCAGCCGACGCCCGGCAATGGCAGCAGACAGATGCGCCATGAAGCGGGCGCGCGCATCATTCTGCAAATCAGTATTCATGTTTCGATCTTCATCCCCAATCGGCTGGCGCGTGGCAGGCGCATCACCGGGCCTTCGATGCCCGATTGCCGCGGCGATTCCGGGCAGCCTGCACGATGATGCCGAACCGTTCCCACCATCCCATCATCCATGAAACGACGCGAGGGGGATTCGGTGCATCCCTGCACCTCCTCACCCCTCGCACCCGGATGCCATCACCGGGCCTTGGCAAACAGCCCGTCACCGGCATCCCTTACATTCAGGCTCGACACTTGCCGATGTTCAAGCCTGGTTCTTGGCAGCCTCTGAAGGCTTGGTCCCCCAGATGTCTTCCTCGACCTTCCCCTTCAGTTCGGGATACTGGGCCAGATCGAAACAGGGGTCTCCCTTCTTGCGCTGCTCGAAATAGTCGTTGGTCAGCTTGACGACCAGACCGGAGAGCAGCACGATCGCCACCAGGTTGATGCTGGCCATCACGCCCATCGTTGCGTCCGCCGTGTCGAAGACCGTGCCGATCTTTTCATAGGCGCCCCAGACGACGAAGATCAGGACCATCGAACGCATCAGGATCAGACCCGTCCGGGTATCGATCTTCAAGTAGGTCAGCGCACCTTCGGCATAGGAGTAATTGCCGATGATCGAGGTGAAGGCGAAGAAGAACACTGCGATCGCCACGAAATCCTTGCCATAGACGCCGATGTGATAGGCCATCGCATGCTGGGTCAGCACCGAACCGGTGATACCTGATCCCGGTTGCAGCGCATCCGACATCAGGATCATCACGCCGGTGGCGCTGCAGATCAGCAGCGTGTCGATGAAGACACCGAGCGACTGCACGAAGCCCTGCGAGGACGGATGGTGCGGGCTGGGAATGGCAACCGCCGCAATGTTGGGGGCCGAACCCATGCCTGCCTCATTCGAGAACAGACCGCGCTTGACGCCATTCAGCATCGCCGCCGTCATGCCACCGACGACACCACCAACAGCCGGCTCCAGACCAAAGGCACTGCGCAGGATCATCCCCAGCGCCTCGGGCACGCGATCGATGTTGGTGACGAGAATCCACAGCGCAACGCCCAGATAGGCCAGCGCCATGAAGGGCACCACCACTTCCGCGACCTTCGCGATCTGGCGGACCCCGCCGAAGATCACGGCCCCCGACAGCACGGCCAGGAACAGACCAACCGAGACCTTGTCGAAGCCGAAGGATTCGTTCAGCGATTCGGCAATGGCATTGGCCTGCACCGCATTGAACACCAGCCCGAACACGACCAGCAGGCAGATGGCGAAAGCCATCCCCGCCCGGGGTGCGTTCAGCCCCTTGGCGATGTAGAAGGCCGGACCGCCCCGATACATGCCATTGCTGTCGTTGACCTTGTAGAGCTGCGCCAGGGAGCTTTCGGCATAGGCCGTTGCCATGCCCAGAAAGGCCACGATCCACATCCAGAACAGAGCGCCCGGACCACCCGAATAGAGTGCCACCGCCACCCCGGCGATGTTGCCGGTGCCGACCCTTGATGCCAGGCTGGTCATCAATGCCTGCATCGGCGTGATCCCGTGACTGTCCTTCTCGGGAGGACGGGTGACAGTCCGGATCAGCTCACCGAAACGGAACAGCTGCATGAAGCGCAGACGCACCGAAAACATGATGCCGACGGCCAGCAGGCCATAGATCAGCACGTAGCCCCACAGCACCTCGTTCACGAAAGCAATGGTGCTCTCGAATCCACTGTACAACCATTGCATAAAACCGCCTGCTTCACCCATGAAGGTATCCTCGAAAGCCGCACCAGCACGGCGCATAACATGGAATGTGATCTGCACCGTCGAGGCCGGGCCTCTGTTCATCCGATCAAGCCAATCCGGCCAGCTCACCGGTCTGTGTCACAGCAAAAGGGGTCCGCTGCAAAAAAGGACGGAATCGATGGACGGTCTGCGGGCAGCGACGTGCCATCGGCGCCCGTACCAAGCGTGATCGGGAGGAGGGTGCAATGGCACGATGATAACGATCATTCGTTCCCCCCACGGACAGTAGGCCAGTCGCTCCCTGCCAAAAGCAGGATTTCGGGCTTGAAATCAGGGTTATCCCCCCCATATCAGGGGCAGAATCTCCGCCGGCCCGACCCGCCGCATGCCATGCAGCGCAGAGGGCAACCCTCCACCTTCCTCAGAACGGTACTTCACTGATGCGTCTGCTGCTTGCGATCTTCCTGCCCCCGGTGGTCTTCTTCACCATCGGCCGCCCCTTTGCCGGCATTCTCTGCCTGATCCTGCAGATCACGCTGATCGGCTGGATTCCGGCCGCCATCTGGGCCGTCTACGCGCTCAGTCAGTACAAGACCGACAAGAAGATCGAAAAAGCGCTGGGCAATCGATCGACCTGAAGTCGGCGTGCACGCCGAAGCCGGCAGCCTGAGGGCTCCGGCTGTGCGCCGGCCATGCCCAAGGGTCGAAGCGCACACACGAAAACCAGCCCCGCCAAGTCCGTCATGACCCATGCTCAGCCATCCGATCGGCGCCCTGCTGTTTTCCAGCCCAGCCGCTCCGGACAACTGTAGGCCACCATCCGCCGCCCTCTGACCATACCGGCCAGCGCCACCCCGTGCGTCCGCGCGGTCTCGATCGCCATCGAGGTAGGGGCCGACACTGCCAGCAGCGCGCCCACCTGGGCCATGGCCGTCTTCTGCACCATCTCGAAGCTGGCACGGCTGGTGATGGCAATGAAGCCCTGCGCCCGATCGATCCTGGCACGGGTCATCGCACCGATCAGCTTGTCGAGCGCATTGTGCCGGCCGACATCCTCGCGCAGCAGCAACACCTCACCTGCCGGACTGCACCAGGCGGCGGCATGGGTGGAACCTGTCAATTTCTGCAAGGACTGAGCGGCCTTCAGGTTGCGCTCGGCGCGCAGCAGCGCCTCGGCCTGCACGTGAATGGGATGCACGGAAGGAAGGGTCCGGCAGACCTGGGCAAGACTGTCGGCGCCACACAGGCCGCAGCCGGTGCGCCCGGCCAGCGTGCGACGGCGTTCCCGCAGCCGCCAGGCACAGGCCGACGACACGTCGAGCTGGACCTCCAGCCCATCAGCCACCGGGAGCACGTCGACCCCATAGAGTTCGTCGGGAGACTGGAGCAGCCCCTCCGTCAGACCGAAACCCAGCGCGAAATCTTCGAGATCGGTGGGCGTGGCCATCATCACGGCATGAGAGATGCCGTTGAAAATCAAAGCAATCGGAACCTCGCTGGCGATGGCGTCATCGACACGCTGTTCCACCCCGTCCAGCCAGACACTGACCTGAAACCGACCAGCCCCCGAACGGGGTTCCAGGGCAGCCTGCGCATCATCCTGCGCCGCTGCCCGGTCAAGC
This sequence comes from Lautropia sp., assembly GCA_041855185.1. Taxonomy (GTDB): domain Bacteria; phylum Pseudomonadota; class Gammaproteobacteria; order Burkholderiales; family Burkholderiaceae_E; genus Lautropia. The sequence continues at coordinate 4,161 of JBHADS010000504.1, forward strand.
GGTGATGTCATCAACCGCCGACGACGAATTTCCCTTTCATCACGCTCCAGTGACCTGGGAAGGAGCAGAAGAAGGTGTAGTCCTCACCGGCCTTCAGCTTGTCGCCGGGGATCTTGACCGAGGTGCTCTCGCCACCGCCGATCACCTTGGTGACGGCCAGCACACGGGCGTCATCCTTCGGCACGTAGTTGTCGGCCAGCGTCATCTTGCCGCCTGCCTTGGCCACATCCTTGTAATCGGCCGTCTTGGTGATCACCACGTTGTGGCCCATCGCCGAAGCCGGCAGCTTGCCAACGTGCTTCAGCGTCAGGTTGATCTCGCTGCAGCCCGCATCGACCTTGACTTCCTTGACGTTGAAGGCCATCGCGTCATTACCCTCGATCGTCACGTCGCAGGTCTGGGCCGAC